>CAYGNZ010000427.1:0-3380 GCA_964351345.1 uncultured Bdellovibrionales bacterium
CTCTGGCGTATAGGAACCCGTCACTTGAAGAAACGAAATCGCGAGCGCCCGACTAGCCTTTTGTTGCTCGGAAAGTTCAGAAACGCAGGCGAGCGCACAGAGGAGAATGCTGAGGCAAACAATCAAACCAACGCCCTCTCTTATACTCATTAACACTCCTGATCAGCTCCCTTAACCGTTCTCTAATACGAGGACATTAGTATCTTGCAGATTGTTGAGGTGACGGCGGCTTGAGGCACCGGCGGAACTTCGCGCATAAAGCATACAGTATCAAATCTAGGCCACGCTCCTGCCGCAAGTGTTATTGCGGGGATAAAAAGAGTTTGCGGCGCGAAGTGCTTACTTGGATTGCTCTGATCTAAGGGAAAAGTGTCAAATCTGAGTTCGGCGACGGCCTGTGAGTTGCCAAAAAACCTAAGTCAGTCGATTGACTTAATACTTTTTAAGGATTAAAAGAGGCCAATAATTCTCTTTATTGGATCTCACTTTGTCGACTCAAGATACTGAAATTACAGGTGAAAATAAAGACCTTGGGGCAAAACATGCGCTACTCAACGCAGGCGCTCGACTTTTCTCAGAGAAAGGCTACCTTGCGGTAAGCACCCGAGAGCTCACCGAAGAGGCAGGGGTCAATCTGGGCAGTATCCAGTATCATTTCGGCTCGAAATCCAAGCTCTTCATTGAAACAATTCGCTTCCTCTTCCAGCAGCGGCAGTTAGGCACTGCGGCCTATTTCGTCTACCAGCGCCCCACAGACTCACGAGAACATGCTGCGATAGAAATTGCGTTTTTCATCACCAAGTTGCTCAACGACATTTGCTTTCCCCTTGGCCCTGACGTGTGCAAGTTGGTAAATCGGGAGATGCTTGGCTCTGTTGCCGCTGATCCTGAAATCTCAGAGGCCTTGGTCAGCACAATCGCCGATGAGTTTTATGGCCCCGCGGATGCCCGATTGCAGTCCTGCATTTCAATTCTTGCACCAGACATCAGTAAGGATCAGCTTTTTCTTCGGTCAAAAAGCATCATCGGCCAGTGCACTTTCTACGCGACGAACAAAGCCTTTGTCCAACGCCTTCACGGTAAGGACTACAGTCAACCCAAAACAATCAGCGCGGTGCGAGACAATATTGTTGAATTTTCTCTGCGGGGTCTCGGCATGAGCCGTGAAGAAATAGACTCAGTAAAAAGTGAAGTAAGAAACTTCGAAGGATCGAAATAATGAAGAAGCAAATCTCTATCGGTATTGGCGCAGTCCTCGCGGTTGTTCTTATACTTGGTGTCGTCAAATACTTGCAAATTTCAGCAGCGATTGCAGAAGGAGCTTCGCGACAGCCTCCTCCCACCGCCGTCACCTCAATGGTGGTAGAAGAAACCACATGGCCAGTCACAGAGCGCGCCGTGGGTTCGCTTCGTGCCGTCAAGGGTGCGCTTCTCAGTGCTGAAGATATGGGTCGGGTTGCGCAAGTCGAGTTCGAATCGGGCAGCGACGTGAAAGAGGGCCAGCTATTGCTTCGTCTTGATTCGCAAGTGGAAGAAGCTGAGCTTGATGCCGCGAAAGCGAGATTGAATTTAGCGAGTATCGAGGCGAAACGACAATCTGCACTCCGTGAGCGAAACGCAAACGCCAAAGGTGATCTCGACTCCGCCCAAGCAAAGCTGCAAGAGGCGAAGGCAGAAGTCGCTCGAATTGAAGCGATGATTCGCCGGCGATCAATTGTTGCGCCTTTTGATGGTAAGGCCGGGGTTCGCCTTGTGAATCTGGGCCAGATGGTCAACGCTGGCGAGGGAATTGTCTCCGTGCAAGCGTACGACCCACTATTCGTTGATTTCAATCTTCCCCAACAGAGCCTGAGCCGTGTTCGGGAAGGGCTTCCAATCAAACTTGAGGTTGAAGGGTTTCAAGATAAAAACTTTACAGGAACCTTAACCGCTATTGATTCAAGTGTTGATTCTACGACTCGAAATTTCCAGCTTCAGGGAACGATTTCTAACTCAGACGGTCTCCTTCGTCCGGGTATGTTTGTTGAAGTCGTACTTGAGCACGCTGAAACGCAGACGTTTATCACCGTACCGATTTCGAGCATTAAGTATGCACCATACGGGGATACTATTTTTGTAATCGAGAATGCCGCAGACAACGCACCCGGTCCACGACCCATCCGTCCGCAAGTAGTGAAGCTCGGTCCCAAGCGAGGCGATGTCGTTGCAGTGCTCTCTGGCCTTAAACCCGGAGAAGAAGTGGTCACCTCGGGGGTATTTAAGCTTCGTCCCGATGGCGCGGTCATTGTCAATAATGAAACCACCCCAGGTAAGAACCTAAGTCCAACTCCGGAGAATACCTAACATGCGATTTACTGATATTTTCGTTCGGCGACCAGTTCTCGCAATCTGCGTGAACTTGTTGATTGTCGTCGCAGGTATTCATGCCGCGATTAGTTTGACCACGCGGCAGTATCCGCGAAGTGACCTCTCTGTGGTCAAAGTAAAAACGGCCTATATCGGTGCCGACGCGGACCTCGTACGAGGCTTTATCACCACTCCACTTGAGCGAGTGATCGCGAGTGCTGACGGTATTGATTACCTCAGCTCTAGTAGTAGACAAGGTCTCAGTGAAATTAGTGCGCATCTTGAGCTAAACTACGACACAAGCTCGGCCTTGACTCAGATTCAGGCGAAGGTTGCCCAAGTCAGAAATGATCTACCCCCCGAGGCGGAAGCGCCAATCATCGATGTGGAAAACACCGATGATCGAATTGCCTCAATGTATCTCAGCTTCTCCTCAAATGATCTTGCTGCCAACCAAATCACTGACTACCTCACGCGAGTAGTACAGCCGAAACTCTCCTCAGTCGCTGGAGTGCAGCGCGCCGATATTCTTGGTGCCCGAACCTTTGCAATGCGAGTTTGGCTCCAGCCCGACAAAATGGCAGCAGTGGGGGTCAGTCCCGCCGAGGTCAATGCCGCACTACTTGCAAATAACTACCTCAGCGCACCAGGCCAGACCAAAGGCTCAATGGTGACAGTTAATTTGAAAACAAATACCGATCTTCAGTCTCAGGCTGAGTTTGAGAATTTGGTGGTAAAGCGAGTTGGTGCAACACTGATTCGATTAAAAGACATCGCAAACGTTGAGCTAGGCGCTGAGAATTATGATGAGGACGTTCGTTTCGGTGGAAAGCAGGCCATCTTTATGGGAATTTGGGCCCTGCCTGATGCGAACTCTCTTGATGTAGTAAAACGCATCCGTTCGGTCCTACCTGAAGTGCGGGCGAATTTACCCAGTGGGCTTATTCTTGATGTTCCCTACGACTCAACAGAATATATCCAAGAAGCAATACATGAAGTAGTCAAAACCCTCGCTGAAACAATCGCTATCGTCA
>CAYGNZ010000428.1:0-3368 GCA_964351345.1 uncultured Bdellovibrionales bacterium
CGGTGGATCCTGGTGACCTTTTCGTGTTCGAAGTTCGGATTCCAATGCAAGGTTTGATCTTTGGCGCAATAGGAATCGATAATCGAGTGTTTAATCAACGTGCCTCGGCAATCGGCAAAATGGAGCCTCCACCCTAGGTTAAAATCACTGCTATGGCTCGTTTACCAGTCCGTCTTCAACCCAGATGCTTTTTACTGGTACTTCAGACTTTTTGCTGGTTGTCCGTCTTTTCGGTCAATTCTTTCGCCTCTCCGCCTACTATGCAGCTACCAGGCACATCGAAACTTCCCTCCGCACTGCAAGAGAAGCTTCAAGCTACTCAACGTGAGTATCTCAAGCACACTGCGCCGAGAACGGCGCATCTCACCCCGGAAGGAAAACCGAAGTTCGTCAACCGACTGATACTAGAGACAAGTCCATATCTCCAACAGCACGCTTTTAATCCAGTGAACTGGTATCCTTGGGGCGAAGAGGCATTTTCGAAAGCGAAAGAACTTCAGCGCCCCATATTTCTTAGTGTCGGCTACTCTACCTGCCATTGGTGCCACGTTATGGAGGAAGAATCTTTCGAAGACCTCGAAATCGCTGACTACCTAAATCGCAATTACGTTTCGATAAAAGTTGACCGCGAAGAGCGACCAGATATCGACGCGATATACATGACTGCGGTGCAAATCATGAACCAAGGGCGGGGGGGCTGGCCAATGTCTGTTTGGCTCACCCATTCTCAGGAACCTTTTTATGCGGGCACATATTTCCCCCCACGGAGCGGAGCACGGGGCGCTTCCCTGGGATTTTTGGAACTCCTGAAGCGTTTGACAACGTTGTATACCGAGAAGGGTGAAAAAATTCGCGAAGGCAGTGCTCAAATTACTCAGCTACTCAGAGAAACTTTGAGCAGCTCTACTTCCTCAACAATTCCCGGGGAATCTAGTCTCCACCGTGCCGCAGAGTATTATCGCAAAGCCTACGACGAGACATACGGTGGAGTTCGTTCCGCTCCGAAATTTCCGAGTAGCTTTGCAAATCGATTTCTCTTGCGTTACGCCCGGCGAAGCGAGCAGAGAAACTACGCACAGATGGTGCTCCACACCCTCCGATCTATGTCGAGAGGTGGAATCCGCGACCATTTGGCTGGAGGGTTTCATCGCTACTCTACAGATGAAAAGTGGCTCGTCCCTCATTTCGAAAAGATGCTCTATGACAATGCGCTTATTGTGCAGGCCTACTTAGAAGCTTTTGAATTCTCCCAAGAAGATGAATTTAAAGCTATCGCTCGAGAAACATTATCCTACATTTCTACGCAAATGATGTCGGCAGAAGGACTGTTTTATTCTGCCACCGATGCCGACAGTCTGACTCCAAAGGGCACGCGCGAAGAAGGCTGGTATTTTACTTGGACATTGGATGAAATAACTCGTCTGCTTGAGCAGCCTCAACGCGAACTATTTATCCGACATTTCGGAATTTCAAAAAGCGGAAACTTTGAGGGAAGAAATATTCCCTTCATCACGACGCCCATAGAACAGACCGCCAATGCTCTCGGTATACAGATAGGGAACGCTCAAGAGTTACTCCAAGCGGCAAAGTCGAGACTGTTACAAGCACGAGCGAATCGCCCGGCTCCCTTGCGGGATGAAAAAATAATCACCGCGTGGAACGCAATGACGATCTCTGCCTTTGCTAGTGCATCCTTGGTCTTACAAGATCAAGAATATCAACGAACCGCCGCACGAGCGGCTGAGGCGCTTTTTCAACATTCCCTTCACGAAGGAATGTTATTTAGAACGTGGAAGTCCGGCCGCACCGGTTCCCCCGCCTTTCTCGATGATTACGCCTTTTTGATTGCTGCGTGCCTCGATTTATTCGAAAGCACTCAAGACTTAGTTTGGCTGGAACGAGCGATAGACTTGGAGATGAAAACATCCTCGGAATTTGAGGACAAAGATGGCGGCGGCTACTTTATGAGTAGTCAAAATCACGAGAAGCTAATTTCTCGACAGAAACCTGCGCATGACGGCGCCGAACCCTCCGGAAATTCAGTGATGGCGCTTAATCTACTTCGATTACACGAAATTACCACCGATGATGTCTACCAGTTGCGCGCCGAGAAAATATTTCGAGCATTTGCAGACACCTTAGAAGAGCGCCCGCAGATGCTCGCCGAAATGCTTCTCGCTCTTGATTTCAGACTCGACGAACCAAAAGAAATTCTAATTGTTCTCCCGACCGGGGTGGAGCGTGATTTGAAATTTACCCCAAGCCTTGCCAAGATCTTTACTCCAAATCGAATACTCGCGGTGACTGACATAGGAGAACAACTAACAAAGTTTCAGCGAGTAATACCCTTATTTGAAGGCAAGAAGGCACTGAATGAACTTCCAACTGCCTACGTTTGCACCAAAGGCCGTTGCAAGCTTCCAACCAACGACCCCGATGTTTTCCTCAAGCAGGTGTCAGACATCTTTCCATTGACGGCAAAGCCGTAAGGTATCCGCGAGAGGCTTCGTTTTCACGCACTTGGATTCTTTGAGGGTATTGCTATCCGTTTTTACCTCTTTATAGTGGAGATGAAACTCTCAACTCTACAGAGGAGTACTTTATGATTTCAGTTCGTAAATCTTCAGATCGTGGTCATGCCAATTTTGGCTGGCTTGATAGCCATCACAGCTTCTCCTTTGGCCGATATTACGATCCTGAGTACATGGGGTTTCGGGACCTGCGGGTCATCAATGAAGATAAAGTCGCTCCAGGACAGGGCTTCGGAACTCATGCCCATGATAATGCAGAGATTATTTCTTACGTACTCGAAGGGGAGCTTGAACATAAAGACAGCATGGGAAACGGTTCGGTAATTCGCGCCGGAGAGTTTCAACGTATCAGTGCAGGAACTGGAATTACCCATTCAGAGTTTAACCCCTCGGACTCCAATCAGACCCATTTTTATCAAATATGGCTTCAGCCGAAAGAGAAGGATATTGAACCAAGCTACGAACAGAAAAGCTTTGCGTTCGATGATTCGGCGGACAGCATACGTTTAGTTGCAAGCCCCGATTCGGCTGAGGAATCCTTATGGATAAATCAAGATGCCTTGATTTACCTCGGCTCACTTACTGCTCACTCTGAGTATTCTTTCGAACTCGATGACACGCGTCATGCCTGGATTCAGATTCTTCGAGGGGAAGTGCGCCTCAACGGAGAACCGCTCTCCAGTGGGGACGGAGCAGCGGTCTCGGGTGAACACGTACTCTCACTGAAAACTGAGGATACCCCAGTGCAATATTTGCTGTTTGATTTACCCTGAGACTCGCTATGCAGGCATTGATAGCAATCAACAAAATGAAAAAAGTATCTTCTTTCTTCGTTCT
>CAYGNZ010000429.1:0-3368 GCA_964351345.1 uncultured Bdellovibrionales bacterium
AACAACACGATAAGTTCGAAAGCCTCTCTGCCCTTGCTCGAGGCATCGCTCATGATTTTAACAACCTCCTTGTCAGCATCGTCGGCAACGCCGGACTGATATCCCTCGAATTACCTCACGACTCGCCTGCTCGCACGCGACTCAGTAAGATAACTCGAGCAGCGGAATGCGCCTCGGATTTTACCGCTCAACTACTTGCCTACTCCGGAAATTGTGCGACCGAGCGAGAGAGTGTGCAAGTATCCGACATCGCGGAAGAGATACTTGACCTACTGCTCGACAACTTTCAATCGCAGGTGATTGTGGATTCTGATTTTAGCACTGACTTGCCGGATATTTCTGCCGATCCCACTCAAATTCGTCAGCTTGCCTTAAATCTAATTAAAAACGCTGCTGACGCCTTAGGTCAAAAAGGCGGACATTTGCGAGTTGCCACAGAGTTGCGTCGTCCATCAGGAAGCAATTCCGACTACGTCTGTCTAGTAATTAGCGATAGTGGCGTTGGATTCGATGAGAAAACAAAACGAAGAATTTTTGATCCTTTTTTCAGCACAAAGGCCGCAGGGAGAGGATTAGGCCTTGCCAGCGTGCTAGGAATAGTAAAGGGGCATCAAGCAAAAATAGAAGTCGATAGTGTTCCCCATGAGGGAACTACATTTCGCGTGTTCTTTCCCATTCAAAAATGATGGTCGCGCTGTCCGAGGTCCCGCATTATTAGGCGGGCACTTCTCAGTATGCGTGTTCTTTTTTCCGCCAAGCCTTAGCGTGTCTGCCGCAGCGCAGACTCACGGCGACGCTTTGGAAGAGAGGAACGCAGGGGAAACTTTTGTTAATGTGTGTGATTCCTTTAAATCCCTCTTCTTCTGCGTTCCTTTCTTTTAGAACTAAGCCTACAGCTAACCTCAACACCTTGTTTAGCGCTTAGACAGGCTACCGCCTGCCCGGAACGTCAAAACTATGGTTTTTCCTTAGTCCCTAGTAGAGAATTCGCGTGCGTATGGTTTGCGGTAGTTCTGAAATGACGCTCTTCACTTCTGCCGAGGCTTCGCGGTTAATATCGACAATGAGGTACCCAACGTCCTGGTGTGTGCTTAAATACTGCGCATCAATATTCACACCACTACTTGCAAGAACGTTATTCACATCGCGAAGAGCCCCGGGGGTGTTTTCGTGGATCCAAAGAAGCCTACTGGAATTCGGAAAGGCTGGCAGATGAACCGAGGGGAAATTTACTGCTCCCTGTGTTGAGCCGTTGTCCAGAAAGCCAATTAAGCTTCGACTTACTTCAATACCAATGTTCTTTTGAGCTTCCTCCGTACTTCCACCGATGTGCGGTGTAAGAATCACATTCTCGAGTCCGCCGAGTATGGTTTCGTAGGACTCAGTATTGGCCGCAGGCTCTTCTGGATACACATCCAAGGCCGCACCCGAGAGCTGCCCTGAGTCTAGAGCATGACGAAGTGCTTCGAGGTCAACGACCTTACCACGACTTAGATTTAGTAAGTAACTGCCCTTTTTCATCAGCGCCAGCTCATCTGCGCCGATAAGATTCGTGGTGTTCTCACCACCGGGAACGTGCAGGGTCAAATAATCCGAAGTCTTGAGTAAGTCTTCAAATCTATCCATCTGCTTACTTCGACCGAAAGGAAGCTGGGGAATGATATCGTAGTACGAGACCTCCATTCCAATAGCTTCAGCAAGCAGTCCCACCTGTTTGCCAATGTGGCCATAGCCGACAATACCCAACGTCTTGCCCCGCACCTCAAATGATCCGACCGCGCTTTTCTCCCAGACCCCTTGATGCAGCTTCGCACTTCGGTAAGCCATCTTCCGTGCAAGCGCAAGAATATTTCCCAAGGTAAGCTCGGCCACGCTTCGTGTGCTGGCGTGTGGAGCATTAAACACCGGCACGGCGTGCGTTCGTGCTTCGCCAAGATCAACCTGATCCGTGCCGACACTAAAACAACCGATGGCGAGTAAACGTTTCGCATGGGCCAGATTTTCTTTCCGAATATGCGTTCTAGAGCGCACGCCAATAATATGTGCGTCCGCTAAAATTTCGTTAAGCTCCGCTCCCTGAACGGCTGAGGAGATCTCTTGCGCATCGTATCCAGCCGCGGCAAAGGTCTCCGCCGCTGAAGAATGAACTTTTTCGAGGAGATATATTTTTATCTTTTCTTTGGGAAAAGAGAGTGCTGGTTTCATGTCGATTTAGGTCGTTGGAAATAAACGTTGTTAAACAGCTAAACCACTGGTCAGGAAACGCCTCGTGGCGGCAAGAAGGTCTATAGAAACAGCACATTACACCATTCATCCTACATAACAATAATAAGAATGGGTGTTGTCGCACCTCAACTGTGAGGACTACGTAAGGAGAGATTTCATGAAGTGGGTTGCTGCTATTGGTGGGATATTTGTCTTTTTCTATTTCCTCGGCCCGGTCATTTTTGATGCCATGGTCAAACACGACTATGACACGATGTATCACGGAATGCGCGAGGCGAAGAGAAATGCAGGTGCCTTTGTTCAGGAAGAGAAAAAGCCGTTCTATTCGTATGCCTATGAGTATGCACACGGAAAAAACTAAGGAATATAAGACAATAGGGCGTGAAGTCTAGTAGAAAATCTTGACTACAGGGCTTTAGTGAAGGTTTGAAGCTTCTTTGCGTTCGGTCTGAGTTCTAGATTCTGAAGCTGGATGTTGTCGAGGAGATTTTAAGGATAAAATCGGCTTCTCTTGGACGGCCATATCAGTGGGCGCTCGAAATTGAGAACTGATAATGATTCGCGACAAGTTCTCTCTTTGCTTTAACACTGCAGTAGATTTCATCGAAATTCCTCCAAATGGTGCACTAGGTATACACTATTCGGCCATATCCGTAAAACCACTTCTAAATGATCGCCTTTATATTTCCTGTAAGTTCAGTACATTAGCGCTAATCGCTACAAATAATTAGTAATTTCACTACTTCTCGACAATTCCACACAGCTCTTGCTGAAGTTCTGCCGCAAGCACTTCTACCGCATACGTCTGAGCTGCATATTGCAACGTTTTCTCAGTGCAACTCTCCTCTGCGAGTCGAGGATTAGTCTCGAGCAAAATTTCGCTCAACTCCTCCTCTTCTCGTAGTCCGACACTCAATTTTTCAACCACAGTGTCGGGTAGATTTGAGGTACTAGAAAAATCTGACACGATACACCTCGCTCCCGACATCATGCTCGCCCCGAGTAAGGGCCCAGGATCTGAATAGGCGCTGTAGTGAGTATGAATCGCAAACTCCGAACGTGAGAGAATACGCTCCCATGCCGCAGAGGACTTTGGAGTAATGAATTCGACTTCGTTCACCCCAAATTCAACACACATCATC
>CAYGNZ010000430.1:0-3342 GCA_964351345.1 uncultured Bdellovibrionales bacterium
AGTTCAGCAAATGTCCAAAGGTAGAGTTGGTTGAAGGTAAGTATAGAAATATCTCGAAACAGAAAACTTTTGGAAATACTTTGAGAAAACTGTTGCTGGAAGCTGCCCTGCCAGAGGGTTTCAGCAGTAAGTGGGATGCGTGCGTCTTGTTGCTCAACTCCGCCAAGTAGTTTGTTGGCGGATTGAGGTAGAACGATACCGAAGCCCGGTAGGGCCAGTGCGAGGAGAAAGTAGATGCTGTAGCGTAGTTTCTTGTCTTCCATTTAAAACCGAAAATAGATGAAAGGGTGAAAATCAGACGCTGCGATTGCCATCACTGATAAGAAATAGAGCGCGAGAGAAAAAGCAAACCTTAGATCCGTCGTGTCTTGCAGTGATGCGGCGTATTTAGAAAGTTTTATCGGAGGTGAGAAACAGAGTAACACTGCCACCAGCAGGGTAGCCCATTGGTGGTTGCTTAGGAGCTGAAGTGTATAGGTTTCAGTGACGGATTGTCCCAAAAGTCTGGAGACGAACTCTCCCACGTGCGCCAGCGACGAGCAGCGAAACAACACCCAAGAAATAAGCACGATCAGAAAGCTTAGCGCCCAAGAAAGCAGAGGAGGAAAGGAGTAGCGGGAGCTTCTCAAGCCGCGCTCCACGGTCAGGAAGAAACCATGGTACGCACCCCAAAGAATAAACGTCCATTCCGCTCCGTGCCAGAGCCCTGAGAGTAGGAAGGTGAGCCATAGATTGAAGAGAACCCGGGGCATGCTGCAACGGTTTCCGCCAAGCGGAATATAAAGATAATCACGCATCCAATTTGACAAGGTGATGTGCCAACGATGCCAGAACTCGGTGATACTTTTTGAAAGGTAAGGTCTGCGAAAGTTTTCAGGAAAGGTAAAACCAAAAACTCGACCGAGTCCAATGGCCATATCTGAGTAGCCAGAAAAATCAAAATAAATTTGCATTGAGAAACAAAGCAGCCCTACCCACGCCAAGCCAAACGAAAGCGGAACGCTTTCTTGAGCGAATGTAATGTGTGCTACTTGCCCAAGTGGATCGGCAATAAGTACCTTTTTTGCCAAGCCTAGACAGAAGCGTTCAATCCCCGCGAAGGTGGAGGTCGAGGGTACGATTCGGTTGCGCAGGTGTTCATGCACGTCGTGTTAACGAACAATCGGACCGGCGATGAGTTGAGGAAACAGTATGACATAGAGTGCGTAATTGGCGAGCGAATCAGCACACTTGGTTCTTGCCGTGTAAACGTCTGCCAAATAGCTAATTTTCTGGAACACAAAAAACGAGACTCCGATTGGCAGAGCAACTTCGGCAAACGGCCCCCAGTTGACTCCAAAGTCTGCAAGGAAAAGGCGGAATTCGGAGGTAAAGAAGTTGAAATACTTGAAGTAGAACAAGATCGAGAGATTGATCAGAATGGAGAACCAAAAAACGATCGTTCTGATTACGCTTTTCTTCAATGAAACGAACAGAAGACTGAAGGCGTAATCGATACAAATACTAAGTAGTAGTAGGGGGAGAATTTTCGGTGCGCCGTAGCCATAGAAGACTAAGCTCCAGAACAAAAGCACAATGTTGTGCAAGCGTTTCGTAATTAAAAAATAACTGGCGCAGGTAAGGGGCAGGAAGAGAAAGAGGAAAATAGGAGAGGAGAAATTCATTCCTCGACTCTAATCACTGGGTGTCGATGAAGAAATAGTTTATTTTCTCGCTCAGCAGCAAAGCAAGAAATGCCAACCCTCAAGAGCACGGGGGGAGGTTGAAAGCTCAAACCAAGAGACAAAAACGGAAAAACCACGAGAGGAGCCTTCCTGGCGTCCTCTCGTGGTAAGCTCAACCTTTTATTCTTCCCGTGGAGAATTCTTCGAGTTCTTCGATACAGCCCAGTAGTAGCGCTCGCTTGCTCTTGCTGGTCTTGAGTTGCTCTCGTGTTTCGCGGCAAAATTCCAGGTGGAGAAAGCCCTCATAGTCGAGTGCGCGCAAGTCTCGATTCTGTAAGTTCAACGTTGCGCCTAACTCTGCGATGGAGATTTCGGGTTCTTTTGCTCCAAAGAGCTTTACGTCATGTCCCTCAAAGGATTTCCGAAGCGCTTCGACGATTCTTACGGCCCTTGGACTCATCTGAAGACTCCCCGAACTCACGATTATCTCCGCTTCCTGTCCTGCTGCACTTCTGCGTTTTTCTTGACTGAATCCGTGAAGCTGGACAGTGGTTGAGTGAGGAACTTCTTTTGCAAATGCGAGGGTCAATGCATGAAAAGCCGAGTCGTCTCTGTGAGTCAGATCGGTACAGCCATCTCTGCACACCGTCTTTCGGGGTCGAGAGTTCCAGGCCGCAGCTTTCGCCTTGCTCACGCTGAATAGCTCAAAGGCGATTTCACCAGTATGAAAATCGCTCACTGAGTGCGGCGCTTGCAAAAGCGTAGAATGAGTTGCTTGAGATTGAGCCACTCGAAACAGAAACACTCCTTCTCCGGGAAGTTCAGGTTCTGTCTTTCGCAACAGCCAAAACGTTTCATCCTCGCTCTTGTACTCTTGAAGAGTAAAACCAAATATCTGCCAAAGTTCTAGGAGAGAGTCTAATTGCTTCGTCTGCTCGCTTGCGTGCAGCGTGCGACGAAATAAACTCTCAATCAGACTAAGGTCCTCACGTGAAAGAGGTTGAAAAGGCTTTACCTCCTCAACAATCGCCTCGTCCCACGCCTGTTTTAGTACCGTTGGGCACATGCCAAACGATGCAAAAGTACCGACGATTACCAGCGCTTGTAGTAGGCGTACCATATCAGTCTCCCTATGGGTTGGGCCTATGAAGCATAGACCTGTGGAAGATCGGCCTGTGGAAGATGGACCTGTGGCGGACAGAAAAACGTTTGTTCTCTTGGTTCGATTTGCCTGCACGACTACTGGTATTCGTGTACGCAAACGGAAATAGCTGGATTGAGCTTGGTAGACTAGTGGCGTTGAATCGCTGATGGAGTTCGCTTGCGACACTGCATCAACATTGCAGAGAGAAGGAGCGAAGAGTCCTTGTCAGAATTACAGAGCGGCAACGGCTAAGCAAGCAGAAAGCGTTTAATACGCCTTGGCAAATATTGCTTCGACCTGAGCAGCTTTGCCGGTGAGGACGCATGGTCTAAGGTTGCTCCCTTGGTCTTTGGGAAGACAGCGAATGGTAACTTTTAAGTCCCCAAGAAGCTTTTCGCTTGCTGCTTCATCTCCGCACCAAGGTGCCCGCACGAAGCCGCCGTGAATTTCTGGATTCTTCTTGTTCTCAGGTGTAAAGAAGGCAGCGAATTCCTCGTAGTTCTTGACGTCAGTGTTCGTATGCGAATCACGGAA
>CAYGNZ010000431.1:0-3317 GCA_964351345.1 uncultured Bdellovibrionales bacterium
CGGCGAACTATAGCTCAGGAACGCTTAGCATCCTCCTTGGCAACGGCGATGGAAGCTTCCAGGCTCAAACCAGTAGGGCAGTTGGTTTAGACATAGTGAATACAGACTCAGCCGACTTAAATGGGGACGGCATTCTTGACTTGGTAGTAACCGCTCGAACCCCTGGAACTGCTCACGTTTTCATGGGCAATGGTGACGGCAGTTTCTCTGCAGCGGGATCTTACTTCCTTGATGGAAACGTGTTCTCATTATCTATTGGTGATCTCAATGGCGATGGATTTGATGATCTCGTTGGCTCAGATCTTTCCGATAACAGTGTAAGTGTGCTCCTCGGCAATGGGGACGGAAGTTTCGGGGCTAGAGTAGAGCATGACGTAGGTGATCGAAGCGAGGGAACTGCGCTTGGGGACTTCAATGGAGACGGCTTGCTTGATATCGCCGTTTCACGCTATTCGATTCCCACTACTAGCATGGCCATTGTACTTGGTAGAGGAGACGGCAGCTTTGGAACGGCCGTTAGTTATGGTCAAAGTGCCGACTCAAAAAGTCTTCACTCAGCAGATATAAACGGCGATGGGATTACCGACCTTGTTAGCTTTCCATATATCGGAGGCGGTGGCTCTGTGTTTCTCGGGAACGGTGACGGGAGCTTTCAGGCGGCACTGAATTTTAGTCACAGTATACACAATGAAGGAACGCTGGCGGATTTTAATGGCGACGGCAATCTCGACCTCTTGTCTGGGATGTCGCTCTCGGGAATGGCGACGGCACTTTTTCAGCTGCGGAATCATTCGCGGGGGCTGGCTTGAGGGTTGCTGTAGGAGACTTTAACAACGACGGGGTAATCGATGCAGTTGGGCAAGGCCCCGGCAACACCATCCGAACAATGTTAAGCGAGACGGAGAGCGGTGTGTCTCCGCTTCTTGACTTCTCGCTGGCAAGTCTCGCTGACGCTCGCCAGGCACTATCGCGTTTTCAGCAGAAGCTTAATCACTTGGCATCGCATCGCGGGCAAATCGGAGCGTTTGAAGCGCGTCTCTCGACCGCAGTCGCTACAACGAAAGTCGCTTCGGAGAACTATGCCTCTGCGCAAAGCCAGATAGCTGATGCGGATGTGGCCATCGAAGCTGCTCGGCTAGTAAAGAACCAAATACTTCAACAAGCTGGTGCTTCAATTCTGGCACAAGCAAATCAGGGCCCTGCGCTTGCGCTAAGTCTATTGGGTGAGATTGCCTAGGTTAGTTCGGCGAATCGAGTTCTAATTAAAGCGGGGCGACTTCCCTAGTAAACCACTCACAAAACTTCCGGTAAGGCAAGTTATACGCCCATTGTTTTTAATGAGTTACACCCAACGCGGGCTCTTCGTGAGCACAGAAGCGCGTGAGCGGCCTCTGTCCACAAGTTTCAAGCAGAAGGAATCGAGATCTTACCCTAGTCGTTTCTCACGGGTGCCGCCTACCGACTCAGGGCCAACTATCTTACTACAAGCGCGCTATCTGTTGATTTCAGCACGAGCCTCAGCGCTGTCCCCGAGGCGGGTGTCTCAATGTCGGCTTAATGAATTTGAACCCTGTTGTTGGAAATGGGCTCTCCGGCGTCATCAAGCCAGATTTTTTCCTAGAAAAGTAGCCCGGGCCCCACGGCCATTAAGTTAAGGGTTGTACCGGCTGAATTTTCATCGTAAGCATTGAGAAAGTTTGAAAAACTTCTCAATAGCAGGAGCGAAGATGAATAAAAAAAACGAGTGTTAGTTTAAACATTCTTCCTTCCCTAGTAAGCTCGGTATCGTTTTCAGAACGTCACAGAAATTCCCCGGCATCCTTTACGAGACAGCGCAAATTGTCCTTCCAAAGCATAATTCAGCTGCTACTAAAAAAGAGTGTAAAATCACTCCAGCTTTCGCTGAACGAATGGACAGAACATCTAGACCAGAAGATATCAGCAAGCGCCTACAGCCAAGCTCGCCAGAAGCTTAGCCACACTGCTTTCATTGAACTGCTCGAGAAAGGAGTTATAGAGGTGATGTATGGCGATGGTGATTTCGAGAAGTTTCGAGGACGACGTCTGTTAGCACTTGACGCCACGAGTTTACGACTTCCTACAACAGCAGAGACTCAAAAGCACTTTGGAGTAATTGAACATCTCAACGGTAACAAAACGGCACATAAGAGTCAGGTAGAAGCGAAATTAACGGTACTGTATGATGTGCTTAATGAAATACCTATCTCTGCGTATCTAAATCGAGGAAGGGTCTATGATTTAAAAGCAAGCAAGCCTCACCTCAAAGATCTCCAAGCACATGACATCGTAGTGGCAGATCGCGCGTATGGTTCGTATCAGTTTTTCGCCGAAATAGTAGGAGAAAATGCTGATTTTGTCATTCGCTGCAAACGTAAGACATACGAGCGTTATCACAAACTTTTCACAACCGATAAGAAAGAAGCAGTTGTTGAAATTGACGCTCCTGCCAAGCTCGAGGGAGTTCCACCGAGGCTCAAACTGCGATTTATAAGGATACCGCTTGAGACTGGAGAGATAGAAGTGCTTGCAACTTCTCTTCTCGACACCAAACTGTTTCCTTACAGAGAGTTCAAGAAGCTTTACTACCGCCGCTGGAAAATCGAGACATTTTTTCAGACATTGAAAAGTAGACTCTGTATCGACAACTTCAGCGGTAAGACCATTGAAGCAATATACCAAGATGTCTATGCCACACTCTTTGTGAGCGGCCTTGAGTCAATAATTACCTCAGACGCAAATGAACAATTGCGAAGCAAGAACACGAAATATCCGCAACAGGTGAATAAGGCGGTTTCCTTTCACACCATCAAGCATAGGGTGATTGAACTTGTGTTCGACCCACCGCCAGACTTCGAAGCGCAGATAACCGAACTCTTCACAAAAACCCCAACGCTCATTCGGCAGAAACGAAAAAGGCCTCCTCGGAAAAGCTCAGATATCGGAGAGAATCGGCGCTCTGTTTACTTTCAGCGATACGCAAAAAAGCATGTCTTTTAATGAGTTGCGGCTTAACTTAATGGCCGTGGGGGGGAAGTAGAGAGGGAGATGCGAAAAGGGCTTAAGCTCTAAGCACGATTCAAGCTCACGTTAACTAGTTCAGGCGCAATATCAATCGAGAACGTTCTCAGCCACCACCGAGTCCTGCTTAGCGATCTAGCTCTCGGAGTTTCCTTCCCATCGTGAACCAAAGCCAAAACTGGAAGACGAAGGAGACCGCTCGCGGGCTCCGTAGTCGCTAGAAGCTACCACTAACTATACCTGAAACTCCGAGAGCTAGATCGCTAAGCAGGACTCCG
>CAYGNZ010000432.1:0-3317 GCA_964351345.1 uncultured Bdellovibrionales bacterium
CTTGCAGAGCATACCAATCGAACTCCCCGAATTGATTGAGCGGTGTGTGACGAATACTGTCTGCCGATAGATTGAGAAATTTCAGTGAACGGGAAATAACATCGGACCAAAACGGCGAATCTTCCAACACGTTCAGCTTAAAATCTATTTCCTCGGCCAACACGCATAGTAGTATCGTGGTATACCCCGAACCGCATTCGAGCACAGACTTTCTTGAGCCCGTGAGGCATTCACAAACCACTGCTTCAACATATCTTGCATGCGGTGACGCTGGGTTCTCCCAACCTAGCCGCAGTTCACTCAGTAACTGAGGAGAGACTTCCCCTGCTCTAATCTGTAGCCGGAATTCTTCCAGTAGCGGTATCATCCGCTTCAAGTCGATGTGCACACTCATCTCGTTTAGGCTCCGTCTTGAAGCATCTCTGCAAGACGCGCCATTGAATTGTTTAGTGATTGATTAAATTCAGCTATTCGCCTAGCCCCCCGTTGCTGATACTCGCGATAGACCAGTGGGTCGTCAAAACTTTCGATTGCTTGGACCCAGGGATCAAGAACGATTCGCCGTAATCCGATTGCATCAGGCGTTCCCGGCACTCCCTGTATCGATGCATACTTTGCAGCGTCACCGCCGGTTTGTCTGGTCCCTCCTCGCCCTGAGGCAATCACAGGAACTCCCGAGCTTAATGCCTCAATGATGACACGCGAAAAGCCCTCCTCCCAAATTGAGGGAACGATGACTAATCGACTTTGCCGATATATCGTGGCCATCTCGGTGGTGTATGAAACGAGCTTGATATTTGGAAAGGAAAGGAATTTGTTCTTCAACTGTCGATACTCTGGGCCGGTCCCCGCAAGCATCATAAACTTCCTCTCTGGTAATCGCTCAGCAAGCTGCAAGAAAACCTCGACTCCCTTATGAATGTACGGATGAGTCATGGTGATATACTCGCCTTGTTCGCTTTCAGGCTCTGTAGCATATCGCGAGGTAAGCACTGAGTTTGTTAGGCACTCAGGACGCTTTCCATACTCTCGATCGAGACTGTCTCGCAGAAATTCACTGGCAACGGCAAGTTGCCTAACTTTTGACAAGGACCTACTAAACCAATCTGAGTGCGCATCTCCCTTTTTCGGAAATTCATTTTCGGTAAGAAAAAACACGTGAGGCAAGGCGCAGTGTTCGGTAAGATAGTCTAAGACAAATGGGTCGCGAACATTACCCATGACCGCTTTTGCATCAAACTCCTCTATCGCAGCATCAAAGCAGCGAAACGCATCTTCAGGACTTTTAGAAGTAAAATGATCGGTGTCCGCTCCCAGATACATTCTACACTCAGTGCCAAGGTAACGAAAACGAAGTATGGAGCGCTCTGCGTCAAATTGATAATCTAAGCCAAGCTTGCCCAAGACTTTCTTAAAACTTTCACAAAGCTCTATTCGGCCCGTCGAGATAAACACCCCGTCCCATCCGTAGTCACGAAGCAGCTGCATTCGCTCAAACACGCTGATATCGGCTCCGTGTATGGGAAAGCCAGGACTTGCCTTAAGAAACAACACGCGCTGCATCGGAGCAGCAGAGAACGGCGTGCGAGAAGAGTAATGGGTGCTATGATTTTCTGTCTGCATTATTCTATCCCAATAGCTGTAACACAATAGAAGGTTGTTGATTTGCTTGCGCGAGCACTGCGACTGCGGCGTCTTTGATCACTTGGTGTCTCACTAGTTTTGCGGCTTCGGCCGCAACGTCAACGTCGAGAATTTGCGAGGCAGCAGACGCGAGGTTTTCCCGGCCTATTTCGAGATTGCTAATCGCGAAGGTGAATCTTGACTGAACCGCTCCGACGACTCCCTGCTCGGGAGTGATGCGGTCAAGGTTTGCTTGAATTTTATCAATCTCTGTAAGTGCGCTCTCCTGACTACTAAGATCAATGTACCCCATGTGGTTTGTAAGCACGCCATCACCAAGTTGCACCCGCAAGGCTGCAAAATCGGCGGCGACTAGATCGTTGATATCATCGCCATTCACGTCTCCAATTTTTAGGTTACTAGTACCGAGGCCATTCGCACCCGATGAACTAAAACCTCCATTTCCATCATTGAGGAAGACTTCACTACCGAACGCGTAGGAACTCACTACGATATCTAACGCTCCGTCCTCATCCAAGTCAGCAAGTTCTAATTCACGAGTGAAGGTTCCGGCCGTCGTTGAATATGAGACCGCAGAGCCGAATGTCCCATCACCCGCGCCTAGGCGGATGCTGAGTCCGTTCGCTCCTCCGGTACCGCTTGTGATCAGATCAAGATTACCGTCATTGTTTACATCTCGAAGCTCAACATCGATAGAACTGGTCACTTCGGTCGAGTAGGACTGCCCCGCCGTGAACGAACCATCACCAACTCCAAGGTAGATTTGGGCACTCCCCGATCCTCCGGCTTGGCCTGCGGTAGCTAGGTCAAGAATTCCGTCACCGTTAATATCCCCCAAGGTGATTGCTCTCCCGTCGTTGGTGTTGCTAATGGTATCGGCAGTGGTGAAATTGAACCCCGAGCTGCCCAGTAAGGCTGTCACCCCATTGATCGCTGAGTTGGCGGTTACGATATCGAGAACACCATCATTGTCGAGGTCTCCTTGGACAATTGTCGTTCCACCATCGAGTAGTGTGCCTTGGCCTGCATACGAGAATGCGGTTCCATCATGATTGCCGCTACCCTGGAAGAAAAACAAACTAGAACCGCCACCGCTTGAATCACGTACCGCGGCAATATCCTTTATTCCATCACCATCAATATCGTGTACGACCAGACCCGTGATATCGTTCGCAGTCGTTGCAAAAGTAAGTGAGGACTCAAAACTCCCGTCGCCAACGCCAAAACGCACTTCAAAAAATAGGCTTCCACCCACAAGGACCATGTCCAATGCGCCGTCATCGTCAAGGTCCACTAGCTGACTGTCGCTTGTAACCGGCATCGCTGCTGCAATTGTCGATTCGTTTTGGAAAGATCCATCGCCTGCGGTTCTGATTAGGTTCTCGCCCAAATCAAAACTAATACCGTCATCGGCTCCTGTACCAGCCTGAATACGTGTTACTGACGAGGAAAGATCAAATAGCTCGATGTCATTGTAATCCGTAGAATCAATAATTCGATTGTACTCCTCAACCAGCGCGTTTGCCTCATCTTGCAGCGCAAGTCGCTGCTCTTGGGAGATAGTCCCATTTGAGGCTTGTTGCGCGAGCTCAAGCTGTCGACTATTGATCGAAAAGAGTTCATTTAGGGTAGTTTCCGCGATTGAAAGCGCAGACACTCCTTCGCTCACATTT
>CAYGNZ010000433.1:0-2215 GCA_964351345.1 uncultured Bdellovibrionales bacterium
AATCCCCGGTTCTCCTCGGTCTCGGTTTGCGTCATGCAAACCGAGACTGTTTTTTTCTCTCTCGGCTCTTACTTTTAGCGGGGTAGATCTTTTGATAAATCCGCTGAACTATCTCCGGCCTTAAATTGCCTATTCTTCCCGATGTGCTTCTGTAAGCGTTGCCTCAGCGAGAAGATCCAAGGAATCAAGCAAGGGTAAAGGCGAATCCGTGTTGTCGAGCGCAAGTTGTAGTTCTGTGCAAATCAGAGCGACGGCCTGAGCACCATTCTCTTTAAAAGTTGAG
The DNA here is from genome assembly GCA_964351345.1 of uncultured Bdellovibrionales bacterium. Taxonomy (GTDB): domain Bacteria; phylum Bdellovibrionota_C; class UBA2361; order SZUA-149; family SZUA-149; genus SZUA-149. The sequence goes on from CAYGNZ010000433.1 coordinate 284, forward strand.
ATAAGCGAGTTGAGCAAACAAATTGCATCTGCCCCTACCCTGCCGAAAAAAAGTTCGTCACGGATAATTCGGTGGAGCTCGCCTCTTGCTTCCTCGTCTGGAATATCTACTTGTATACCGTGCTTGGCGAAGGCCTCGTGGTAGATGCTTGATTCGAGCAAATACGAGGTGCCAAGGAGCCCGACCTGCTGGTAGCCTGCATTAAGTGATGCCTTCGCAACCACCTCTGGCAAGGGAATCCACGGAAGACGACTGCTTTCCGCTACCTTCGCATAGGCAATATGGGCTCCGTTTGAGGGGCAAACGACTAGTTCCGCGCCCGCATCGGCGAGGATTTCGACCGAACTGAGAAGTATCTTACTCCAAGATTCCTCACGCGACTGTTCAGAGCGGAGAAACTCACTACGTTTTGGTAAGTGGAGCAGGATCTCAGGATGTTCACTGCCCTCAAAGCGTCCTTCGGACTTTCGCCCCAGTAGTTTAATGAAATCGGCTGCCGCTTCGTAGGTTGCCCCTATCACTCCAATCTTTTTCATACTGGTGTTATTAATTATATCTCTTGAACAAAATATGATCGGGATCCTACCGCAGGCGCTTGACTCTAGTGTAGAGGTATCAAAATCAATTTATTCTACGCATGATTTAACTTGGTAAGCAGGGCAAGATTACACAGAAAATGGATAGGACATTTGAAGTAGTAGTGGTAGGGGCGGGGCCAATTGGGCTTGAATGTGCGGTCAATCTGGGCCTCAATGGTATTAACTACTGCCTGTTCGACGCTGGGGCTTTGGGTAGCACTATCCAGCAGTGGGAAACGGGGACTCATTTTCTCAGCACTCCTGAGCGCTTGGAAATTGCGGGCTTTCCTCTTCAGACGCTCGACCAACTCTCCCCCACCAAAGATCGCTACTTGGCGTATCTCCGCAGCATTGTTGAGACCTACAACGTTACACTCGAAACTTTTACAAAGGTAAGTGCGATCAAGCCTAGTGAAAGCGGATTTGAGCTTACTCTTGATACTCGCCTAGGTTCACAGCGGTGCGCTGCCAAAAAAGTGATCCTTGCCACCGGGGCAATGCACCAAGAGAAAGGACTGGAAGTCCCCGGTCACGATCAGCCGTTCGTGCACTCCGCGCTAGAGGATAACCATCAATATTTCAGAAAAAAAGTTCTCATCGTTGGTGATAGGAACTCGGCATTAGAAAAGATGATTCGCGTATTCCGGCTGGGGGGAGAAGTCTCAGTGCTCATTCCAGAGCAAGACGTTGAGCCAGGCGGAGTGCGTGTTGAATATCTTCGAGAGTGGCGGCTGCTTACTGATAAAGAGAAAGTAAAAGTGTTTCGTGACGCCAAACTGGAAAAGATTGATGCCTCAGGGCGCTGCGAAATTACCGCCAAGGGCGAGAGCGTTTCAGAGGAATTTGATTTTGTAATTCCTTGCACGGGCTACGAGTATAAGCCCGATTTTCTTCATGCGATTGGTGTCTCCACCGATGGAGACGGGAATCCCGAATATGACTCAGAGACGATGGAAACAAATCTCCCGGGGCTCTATCTTGCAGGAACCGTTGCCGGTGGAACGCGGCTAATGAAGGAACTCTTCATTGGCACCTGTCATGTGCATGTGGAGAGGATCTTACATGCGCTTCGAGAGAGCCCGGAGTTACGGGTCGGTTCACCGGAGCAGCGCCAATATCGCTTTACTTACGATGAGATAAAAGAGCGCGAACGCTAGATATCTGAACTGTCTCAGTACAGTTTCGCTCGCAGGGTCACCTCGGGCAAGGATTTCTCTCTAGACTTCGAAAAACCTAGGCAGCATTCTCAAATGCGATGCTATTTGTTTCGCAGTTTACCGGGAATGAAATGTGTTCGTGGATACATTTCCATGCACCCTCGATCTTACGAAAACAAACCGTGCCTCGTAGCCAC
>CAYGNZ010000433.1:2225-3298 GCA_964351345.1 uncultured Bdellovibrionales bacterium
CTATTGCCATATCCTCAGTGGCTTCGATCACGAGGTTTTTATATTCGAGTTTAGGCTCGGTAAAAAAAGGAAAACACTTTTCCCAAAGTGCTTTTGTCTGATCAACACCGTTGGCTGTTTCTTGCACGTCAAAGAGGCGGTATTGCTCGGCATAGTCTTTATGCATGGCATCAAGGTCCTTTTTACCTAGTGCCTGTGCCCATTCCTCCATGTGAACACGTATTTCTCTCTCAGATTTTTCGTTATTGGCCATTGCTTATCTCCTTATGGTAATCAAAAATTTTCAGCTACGTTTACCAAGCACGAGAGCCTGGATCTCCGGCATCCGCAGTGCTAGTGCTATCCACAAAAATAGTCCGACAATGACGGGAAAGATGAAGGGGTCGCCCACGCGCACATGCGTCGCCGTCGCTCCACCAAGATAGGCGGTGAGAAGTAGAGCGCCGATAAAACTAGCCCTAGGAACCAGAATTAAAAGCGCAAGGGCAACTTCAAGTATGCCGATTGAAAACATCAAATCGGCAGTATAGCCAAGCTTCTCAAACATCTCAGCTTTCCCCTCCCATTCACGAAACTTCCCACCTGCACTAACAAAAATTAGAAATACTGATAACAGCACGGTCATCGCCCAGCCAATTTTATAACTTTTCGTAAAACTCATCTTCCCTCATACTGGTTTTGCTGATCAGGAGAAGTAGTAACTCGCTCCTCAAGTCGGTCAAAAGTACTAGACCAGCCGCCGGTATGGCTCTGGACACTTTCGGAACTCTTAAGCCCCCTCTGAGTAAATCGCATCAGAGCCCCCTCCGCTGTCTCGCTAATCCGCACCTCAACCCGTGTTTCAATACCGGGGGCGTCTTCGTGTCCTTCACTATCCCAGCGGAAGGTAAATACGAGCTTCTCTTGTGGAGAGAGCTCCAAAAACCTCCCTGATTGAAACAAGCTCTCTCCCGCCTCAGAGCGTAGCTCTGCACTCCACACTCCTCCTTCTCGAAAATCAGCGTCTACTTGCACCGCCGGCCAACCAATCGGTCCCCACCAGGAAATTGTCGTCTCCCAATCGCTCCACGCTT
>CAYGNZ010000434.1:0-3296 GCA_964351345.1 uncultured Bdellovibrionales bacterium
TTTCGCAGGGGGCTCACTTACTGGTCAATCAAACCAACGATGCCTGGTATGGAGATACCGCCGAGCCGTATCAGCACCATCTCCTCGCTCAGTGGCGCGCAATTGAATCTGATCGAACTCTGTTGCGAGTAACCAACACCGGGTTCACCGCGGTGGTCAATCCCCACGGTCAGACCGTCTCCTCCTTGCCTCTCTACTCTGAAGGAGCCTTGATCGCAGATGTGCCGCTGATGAGGGGCGAAACGATTTATGCGAAAATAGGCAACATGCCAGCCTGGTGTTTGGCACTTATGACTATGTTGCTTGCGATAATTGGTGCGAAAACCCGAAAGGCGCCGCCTGCATCAGCGGGAAACTAAATTACACAGTAAATAGCCGTTTGAATAAATCGCCTTAGTGCTGCATCTAACTTAAACTCTCGGCAAAAAATTCAAAGACGACTTTTAGACCACTTTTGCCATCATATAATTACTGTTAAAATTCCCCGCAAGACCGCTGCCCGAAAGGCTGGCTGCGGATTTTCTCTCCTAAGGAACAGATACATGCGAGCACTTACAGCGACGATATTTTTCTCAGGCGCATTTCTCACCGCCTGCTATCCCACACCCGGTCCAGATAAAACCCTTACTGGAGCAGTGCTGGGAAGTGCCTGGGGAGCAGGCGCGGGAGCTATTATCGGACACCAAACTGGAAATGTTGGTCCTGGAACAGCAGTTGGAGCTGGACTTGGTGCAGTCAGTGGCGCAGTCACTGGTATCGGACTCGATATCGCAGAAGGTACGGAACTTCGCCAGCAACGCGAGCTTGATGCACTAAAAGTTCAAGTCGCAGCCAACCATCGCTCGCTGATGGAAATGCAGCATTCACTCGATAATAGGGAAGAAGGGCTACGTTCGATGAGCTCGATGGATCAGGTGTTTTTTGATCCAGACCGAGCCTCCTTACGAGCAGGTGGCGCGAGTCGTCTACAACGCCTCTCAGACAGCCTAAAATTCAACCCCTATATCGGAAGTATTGAACTACATGGTCATACCGACGATACAGGAGATACCGAACGCAATATGCGTTTGAGTGAAGCTCGTGCGCGTTCGGTTGCAACGTTTCTCGCAAATCAGGGCGTTTCTCTTGATAAGATGCAAATCATCGCTCATGGTGCGGAGCGCCCACTCGGGAGCAATGAAACCGACACTGGTAAGCAGCTCAACCGACGGGTTGAGATTGTTCTCAAACGGTAGTTTTAACCTTTAGCGCTGCCAACACTGAAAGTACGGTATAGTAGAAAAGATGTTCAGCTAGTGCTGGGGAGCTTCCGTGGTGCTTCCAGGGCAGGGCTCTCGTATGTCATCGAGGCGTTAATGCCTTGATTTACAGAGATTTTTTTACTGTTTGCTCTCCGCAATAATCGGGGAACTTCCCGGCCTGCGAGGCATCAAAAAACTAGGTACTTCGGGGTGTTTTCGCTTTCCTTGTGAAATGAGGTTTATGAAACATAGGTTTTTTTCATTCGTTGTCTGCTGCCTTGCTCTTTTTCCGCAAACGCTTCGCGCTGAGTCGGTAGAAGAGATGCACGGAAAGCTTCTTGAACAAAAAGAATTTCCCTCGGCCAAAGAGTGCGCGACCTGTCATCCCCTACAGTATAAAGAGTGGTCCGCCTCTCCTCACGCCTACGCCCAGATAAGTCCAGTGTTTAACGCAATGAATGCGACCTTGTTGAAGCTGACTAATGGCACACTCGGTGATTTTTGTATTCGCTGCCATACTCCGGTCGGTATGGAGATGGGAGAGCCGCTGGCAGTTTCGAACTTGGAAAGAGATCCTGTTTCGCTCGAGGGAATAAGTTGTATCACTTGCCATCGACGTAGCGAGGAAGTGGGAAAAACAAGTGGTCGCTTTGAACTGGCGCATGGACTCCTTACGAGCCCAATATACGGACCGGAAGGGGCAGAGGAACTTCGTCGAGTGATTGAAAGCGGCGAATTCGATGTGGAGACCGATCCTAAAAAAGAGGGACGTTTAATTCACTCGGATGCAAAAAAACTGCCTCAGTTGACTACGGCCGCATACTGCGGAACCTGCCACGATGTAAACTCTGCGACTGGGTTTCGCTTAGAGGAAGCTTTCAGTGAATACAAGTCTGCGCCGGCTGCAGATGAGAAGATAAGTTGCCAGGATTGCCATATGGGTACGAAGCCTGGAGTGAATTCAGGCTATAGAACAATGCCAATCGCAATCGTTGGCGGAAAGCCAACAAAGCCCCGTCGACATGCAGATCACCGTTTTGTTGGCCCTGACTATTCAATCGTACATCCCGGAATTTTCCCACACAACCCTGCCGCTGCTTCATTTGCCACTCTTAAAGAGTGGATAGATTTTGACTACAAGGCCGGATGGGGCACTGAAGATTTTGAAGATGAACTAGAAGAAAGCGAAGAAGAAATATCGTTCCCCGATCGATGGCAGTCCGCAGAGCAAAGATTTCGCGCACGAACATTTCTCGAAACGAATCTTGAGCTTCTCGATAAAGTTGCAGGTGAGCGCCTCAAATTGCTTCAAGCAGGGTATGGACTGAGCGAAATCGAAGAGAGCGAGGTGAGCGAAGATACACTTAGCTTTGCTGTGAAGGTAAGCAACAAGACTACAGGGCACAATGTGCCGACGGGTTTTGATGCGGAGCGCCTAGTGTTTTTGCGGGTAACCGTCATCGATGCCGCGGGTACGAAGGTGTTTGTTTCGGGTGATTTAGATCCTAACGGAGACTTGCGAGACAGCCACTCCCGCTACGTTCACAATGGCGCTCTCCCTCAAGACAAACAGCTCTTTAGCCTACAATCGAAGTTTATCGTCAACATGTTGCGCGGTGGTGAACGTGAGCAAGTGTTGAATGTGAATTACTCTCCTTCTCCGCTGCCGTTCATGCGCCCTCCGACAAGCTCTACTTTACTGCTGGGTCGACCCAGAGGTGCAAGAAAGCATCGACAGAGCATTGCTCCGGGTGATGCTCGAACAGCGAGTTATGAAGTTTCGGCGAAAGAGCTTAAAGGAGCAGTCTGGCCACTGACGGTGCGAGTTGAGTTAATCGCCGGAATGGTGCCGGTGAACCTCGTTGATGCCATTTCTGATGTCGGTTACGACTACAAAATGTCAGCGCGAGAGGTTGCTGATGCAGTCGTTGATGGCCATCAAGTGCTTTGGACTCAGGAGAAGCAATTTTCTCTCAAGGACGCATCATAATGAGACTCCCGCGAATCGCATAGTTTCTTTTATTCTCTTTGTTGTATTGCCAAGCGGCATGGGCC
>CAYGNZ010000435.1:0-3294 GCA_964351345.1 uncultured Bdellovibrionales bacterium
CTCGGCATCAAGACCAAGCGCTACTTCGTTTCGTAGAAAACGCGCTGACCGTGCTCGAAGTCAATGGCACGCTCAAAACACTAGAGGCGAAATACGACGCACATTGGCTTCATGAAATAAAAACCTTTGCGGTACGCTAGGGGGTCTTGGTGTTGGCGAGCTTTGGATTTCTATTCGAATACTGGCAACCCTTAATCTTCGGTGCACTTTGCACCGTAGGACTCTCCGCGGCAATCTGTGCGGCGGCATTTCCTCTTTCAATTCTGCTACTCTGCTCGTTACAAAGTGAGCGCAAACTACTCAATTACCTGGCGATACTTTTCTCCAAGTCGATAAAAGCCTTACCAGTGCTAGTGGTCTTACTCTGGGTCTACTACGTGCTGCCGATGATTCTGCCCTTGGATCTCACGCCATTCTCTGCGGCCTTACTCGCATTCACGGTAAACCTCACTCCCTTCCTTGCTGACTCGCTGCTCTCGGGAGTGCGCGCGATTTCACCTGAACAATTCGAAGTCGCTCGCGTGATGGGGATCTCAGATAAGGCGGCATTTTTTCGAATAGTATTCCCGCAGGCCGCGCGCAACACCGCTCCTGATATGGTCTCCTGGTTTATCACCGAGCTGAAACTAACCTCGATTGCCAGTCTGATTGGTCTTAATGAGCTGATGCATGTGGGCAATACCATTATCAGCGAAACGTATCGTCCGCTTGAAGTCTATACAACCGTTGGTTTGTTATATCTGGTAGTCATCCTCTCTTTAGAACGCTGCTTTAAAAGCGTTCTACGAATTGAGTATCGCAGATGTCTGTAGTCTGCGGTGCAAGAAACTCAGGACTTCGGCTTGAAGGAAGTATGCTGAAAAAAGCATACGGCTCGCAAACCGTGTTAAAAGATATTCAGTTTTGTATTCCTGCGGGGATGCATGTCAGGCTCAGAGGTGCCAATGGGATTGGAAAAACGACTCTCCTGAGAGTCATCTCACTGCTTGAAGCCTTTGATGCGGGCACGCTACGCTTTGACAGTATCGAAGTGAGTGGGGGAATGCAGCGCAAGCTACGGAGTACGATCTGGAGCTCCGGTGCGCTCGCCTATGTGTTTCAGGAGCATTCGCTTTGGCCCCATCTTCGGGTAATTGAGCACCTCAGCCTTCCGCTACGTTTCGCTCGTGGAGAGAGTAAAGCGAAGGCATTCGCTCTTGCGAAGGAGTTTTTGGAGTACGTCGATCTCGGCGAAAAAGCGACCGCATTTCCTGATTTTCTATCGGGCGGGCAGAAACGGCGACTCGCTATCGCGCGTGCGCTCGTGCTTCGTCCGAAACTGCTGTTACTCGATGAGATTACAAGCAACCTTGATCAACGCTCCCTTGCTACAATTAATGAGTTACTGCGAGAGTTCTGTAAGCAAACCACTGTGCTTGCGGTGAGTCATGATGAAGGGCTTGTCGATGAATTTTTTGACGAGCAGTGGGTGATTGAAAACGGTCAGATATTTTTTGATGAAAATCAAGATCGGCTGAGCAACAATGCCTCTCTTCTGAAACCCTAGATAGTTTCAGGATACCGTTTGCAGCAAAAAGAAGAGGCTGGTCTTAGGAGACTACAAACGGGCGAACTACTGACCGCGAGTTGAGCCGAGCTTGTTTTCTTCTTTGAGCTTGGCAAGTTTCTTACGAGACTTTCTTACTCGCTTCTTTGCGATTTTCTCGTCTCTCTTCGCGCGCTTTGAAGAAGTTGTTTTTGCGTGAGATGCCATGAGCGTCTGAGCCTTTTACGATAAATACTAAAAAAGAGCAGGAACCTTAGCGCATTGGCGCTCCGAGGTCAAAGGGATCAGTGCCTTTGTGTTTCGCCGTGTAGCTTCCAGGGGGTTCTCTGAGGCGCTAAGGTAAATGCTTAATTTTATTGAGTTATTTAATACGAGCAGTTGAGGTTAGGGAAGAGTTCGCAGCTCCTCCTCTATTGATTTGAGGTAAGCTGCATGACGAGACTTATCACTCGTGGTGCAGGCAAAGCGCATATGGGAAATGCGGCAAATGCTTAGCTCAGCGTTTTTAGGCATGTCTGCCCGCACCCAACCCGTATCGCCAAACTGGATAAAGGGAAGATTCTCTGCCTCAGCAGCAGCCCTGCGATCCGCTATTGGACTTGCACCTAAGGGTGGCAGGGTCGCACGAACGCCGCCAACGTCATTTGATTCTGGAATACTGAGCTTACGTCGTACCAGTGCTGAGCAGAAAAGCTGTGCCACTGAGGGAGAGGTGATCTCAACCATGCGGGTGCTCATTCGGGCATCACCAAGCGCTTGAATCTCAACGCGCACGCCCTCTGAGCTACGAAGCGTACTCATCACCCGATTAATCCGATACCGCACTCCTTCATCCTGACGATCGTTTTGCCAGGCGCTACGCCAGACTACCACCTGACCAACCGCGGTGCGCACGCAGTCCATCGTGTCTGCTCGAACATGTCCCACAAAAAGAAGGGAGCTAAGAGCACAGAGACTAAGAAAGACAACTCGAATATTGCTCATCATCGAATCCTTGTCTGACGGTAGAGAAGCACAAAATTATCCTCCACATCGCCTGTGATCGCGGCGAGTGCTTGCTTGAGCTTCGAGTAAAATCGCAAGCTATACCCATCTTGACGACGCTGGCTCAGCCCAATTGCTAATTCAGTGAGCGCGAGGTTTGCCCGCAAGCACGTTGCTTGCCGTGCTGCGGAGGTAATCGTTTTTTGTTCTTCAGTAGCGTTTGCAGTTACCGCGAGGGAGTCGAGCACTCTCGCTGACGCTGAATAAAGAGAACGCAGCGAGGTGTAATCATTTGCTTTTGGTGCTCGAACCGTAACGGTAGTCATTGCAGCACCAAGCGCTTCTTTCCACTGCGTAGCATTCGCGTTACTCGGTAGCTCCTGCGCTGCGATAAGACAGCGACCCGCAATTTTTCGCGCATCCCCATTCGGATTCGGTGCGGCATGGCTAATTCTTCGCGCGTAGTCTTTGAGTGCAAATCGCGAGCAACCGCGTTCGCAGGCGTTTTGAGCAGAAGTAGAGAGCTTGGCACAATGCTTTGAGCATTCCGCACTCGCCTCTGGTCCAAACAGAGGACGAAACGCGCTATTCGTTGGTGCCGCAACGGCACGTTGAATAGCTTTGGGCATTGCTGGCCGTGTTGTGACGACTCTTTTCTTGGGCGCCACTACCGCTTTTGCCACTGGCGGTACGGCCGGAGCTTGAGAAGCTACCGGTGGAAACGGTGGGGGAGGGGGAATTTCCGGTGCGCTTTGAACACTGCC
>CAYGNZ010000436.1:0-3280 GCA_964351345.1 uncultured Bdellovibrionales bacterium
ACTAGGTTTTGCTATTTAACCTTACATAAGCGGATGCTCGCGAGAGTACCCAGTAAGTAAGTCCCGAGCTATGAAGTGCGGGGGACTCGTTAAGTAGATTAAAGTAATTTGGGGTTCTTCAAAGCTTACCTGGGGTTAAAGTCTCACATCAATCTGATTCTTCCTCGCTTCGAAATGCAATCTATTCTTGGGCGTTACGGCCCTCGTCTCTGTCACTAGAATAACTGTTCAGTCAAGAAACAGGCGATTTCTGCCGATCTATCATACGTAAATCTTTTTGAAGGAACGAAGATTTAGGGGGTGATTCCTCAGGTTACGACCTGAGAAATTCATCCCCTTAAGGACACGGAGTCGAATCGATCGTGAGTAGTATAACGATCAAATCAAATATCGCGTCTCTAAACGCAGAACGTCGCCTCGGGCAGTCGTCTGCTAATGTGCGCGAATCATTCACACGCTTATCCTCGGGGCTGCGCATTAACAAGGCTTCGGATGATGCCGCAGGACTCGCAATTGCCGAAGCGCTAAAGGTTGATAAGAGGGTATACGGCCAAGGAATTCGCAACCTCAATGATGGGATCTCTTTACTCTCCATTGCCGACTCGGCGCTGAATGAGCTATCAAACGTCACGATTCGACTTGGGGAACTTGCGGAACAATCTGCAAGCGGTTCACTAAGTAACACCCAGCGGGAAGCTCTAGACGCAGAGGCCCAAGCATTAAAGGAGGAGTATTTCCGGAACGCAAAAACGACTGAATTTAATGGGGTAAAGCTGTTTGACGGTGCATTCGGAAGTCTGCGACTGCAAGCCGGGTTTGGAGTCAATGGCGGTATTGAATCAGGTCTTGGGGGCGCTGTTGGAACTGCTGAGTTTGGCAATGAACTGGGAATCGCTGGCGAGGATTTTCGATCAGAAGATATCGCCATTGGCGATCTAAACGGGGATGGTAATGCAGATATTGTCAGCGCTGGATTTTCAGGCACTGGTCCTTTTCAGGGCTACGTTACTGTTATTTTAGGTAACGGAGATGGAAGTTTTCAAGCAGCAACTTCTTATACAAGTGAATCACAAGCCTCCTATGATGTTGATTTGGGCGATCTAAATGGCGACGGTTTTCTAGATATTGTAACGGGTGGTCGCAGTGCAGTCCCAAATGGCTTCGCGACCGTCCGCCTCGGACGAGGTGACGGGACATTTGGCGCTGCAACCTCTTACACCACCCAGGGCGGAACGACTTACGGGATAGCGCTGGGCGACTTTAACAATGACGATATTCTAGACATGGCGAGCGCTGGAATTGGCGGCGATCGACTGGCGATTCGCTTAGGCGCAGGTGATGGGACATTCGGAGATCAGGCGGCCATTGGTGCTTCTTCGAATAGTAGCTTTGGGCTCGATTTTGGTGACATCAACAACGATGGGAATCTAGATTTAATACGACCGCTCTCGACTCCAACTGTCAACATCGAGATTAGCTTCGGTCGAGGTGACGGCACGTTTGATTCGCCATTGATACTTATCGGAGAAGTTCAGGATCAACGAGAAGCCGTTCTTGCAGACATTAATAACGATGGAAATCTCGACGTTCTAGGATTAGGTTTAAACTTTGATTTTTCCGCAGTCGCATTCCGAGCCTATCTTGGGCATGGTGATGGGACTTTCGAATCCACTACGGTAAGTTCCTTCAGCCTCGGCACGACTGATTTTGATAAGATAGTTACCGCAGACCTTAACGGCGACGGAATACTCGACCTCTCAATTTCCGGTTCAAGCACAATTGCGAGCTATGTAGGTAATGGCGATGGCACATTTAAGGCGGTAAATACTATTAGCGTTAGCGGAACCTCTGAAGCCCATACGTTTGGAGATCTGGATAATGACGGGGTGTTGGACCTGGCCGTCGCGGCAGACGGTGGCAATAATGCTGTGCATTTCGGCGAAACCACCGAAGGCGTCTCACCACTTCTGCAATTCTCCTTAGCGACACAAGCAGACGCCCGACAAGCTCTGCCCTTATTCAAAACAAAGCTAAACCAATTGGCGTCTCAACGTGGAAAAATTGGTGCCTTTGGAGCGAGGCTTTCTAAGGCAATCTCGACGGCAGAAGTCGGGCGAGAGAATTTTGCCTCAGCGGCTAGTCAAATAACAGACGCGGACGTTGCTGTGGAGGCTGCAACGCTTCTAAAGAATAAAATTCTACAAGAAGCTGGTGTCTCGATCTTGGCTCAAGCAAACCAAAGTCCCGCGCTTGCTCTCTTTTTGCTTAATTCTCGTTAGTATTTGGCGTGAGACAATGCCCGGTCGGGTCCCGCATACGGACTCGGCGAGTCGGTATCAATTCAAAAAACAAATGGAGAGGCACGCTCACCCAAATGACTTGGGGAGCGTGCTTGTAGCTCTTGCGAAAACACATTTGACACAATGACCTAGTTGGCCGTACCGACGTAAATGCTCATCATGAGTCTTTGAAGATTGATCGCTCGGAAGAGGGTCCTTATTTGTTCCTCATCCAGGGTAGCAGCATCTAACTTCGCCAGTGTCTCGATGTCCTCGGTAATAGCAGCATGCTGGTCGGTAGCCGCCTGTAAGCGAAGGCCGACTTCTCTCCACTTTGCTCTAAGGGCGCGAGGATTGCGGAGTTGTTCGAGTTCTAACTCGTCGTCGCCGCGATTCGAAATCAGAAGACAGAGCCGAGCAGTATTCACAATAGAGCTCTCAGGTTGAAGCGACTCTACTAGAGCCGCAAGCTCACTGCATTTCATGTCAATAAACCTTCGGGGTTTCAGGAATCAATACCGCCACGCGGCCTGAGCGAATCTCAAGTCAGGTGGTTGTATTACCGAACTGCACGAACTGAATTGCAAAGATACGAAATCGTAACTCGAAGCAGTACTAAAAGCTAGCCTGATTCAGGAGATCGATCGATATACGTAGTGAGACGCCCTTTAAAAGGAGGACTTAGGCAAAACGGGGTGGTAAATCAATATTGGTCTTTGTTCGTTAGTGAGGGAGCGCTCACGTATGCGTGTGATGCGTCCATCAGGTCCGAAGTGCGCGCTGGTTTAGCGCCATCGAGTTCCTCGCCGAGGTCCCACGAGTTTTTGAGCAGACAATGTAATACTTCGGTGTGTATCGCTCCAAAACGCGCGAAGCAAAGAGACGTCGAGCCGCCTGAGCATCCGCTCCGGCAGCTTCCCTTTCCTAATTGCCAAAGCTTCCTTCGCGCGCAAGCGCAACAATCTTGGAAACATCCCATTTTTCGATCGCAGTAATCAACA
>CAYGNZ010000437.1:0-3273 GCA_964351345.1 uncultured Bdellovibrionales bacterium
ATTAGAAATGTGGTCGGACTCGATCGCCGACTAGTAAAGGACGTTCTTACCCCGCGGGTCGTGGTGTTTCGACTCGAGGAAAATACGAAACTCGCAGATCTCCGAGAAGAAATAATGGGCTGGAGTCACACTCGAGTTCCCCTATTCCCCGAGGAAAATCCTGATAGCATCAGCAGATACGTTATCCAGCGAGACCTCTTTCGAAGTCTTCTGAGCGGAGGAGAGGATAAGAAGCTTATTGAAATGTCGCGGCCGCTTCGAACGGTTACCGAATTTATGCGCACTGATAAGCTTTTGCTTCAAATGTTTGAGACTCGAGAGTCGATGTGTTCGGTCGTGGACGAACATGGAGCGTTCGCCGGTATTGTCACTCTGGAAGATATCATGGAAGAAATTGTTGGGCGTGAGATTGTGGATGAGTACGACTTAGTGAGTGACCTTCGATCCTACGCACAAATACTCCACCGCAAAAGAGAAAGCACCTAGGCTACGGCTGATCCAAGCCGAAGTGGGCTTACAACTGAAACGAGAACGCTTTTGATAAGCGGGTGAAATCGTAGTTCTTTTTCCATTCTTCCGGCAAGGAGTCGCGATCTATCTCTTGGAATCCAAGAGCGAGAAAAAAACGCCACATCTCCTCTGATGTGCTCAAACCAAACACATAGCGTTTCCCTTGCTTCCTCGCGTTGTCAATCAGATGCCGTGCGAGTTCGCGCGCTCTCCCTTTACCGCGATAGCGCGGGAGCGTACAAAATTTCCCCAGTTCTGCCGCCTCGCCGTAATCATTCAACTTCGCTGTTGCGACTATAGAATCGTTGACTGAATACACGGAGAAAGACGAAATATCTGCCGCGATTTGCTCCTCCGAATAATGCAGGACGCTACCTTCATTCATCGCGGGGTTCATCAACAACATCATGTCATAGACATCGCTGACTCTCGCAGTGCGAACTGCGTTGCTGTACGAATTTGTTAACAGCGTTCCCGAACCTCTGTGCGTGAATAGCTCAGTGAAGAGCGCTCCCTTCGACGCCTCTAGAAAAACGAACTCTCTGTCATTGTCCTGAGCGATTGCGAGTGCTGTTGAGGTGAGCAGCGGAGAGAAATTACATTGGCTACCTGCTTGAAGTCTTTCTTCGAGTTTTCGAGAGGGGAGGTGCGATACCGTCTTGCCGTCCAGGGAAAGAGATCCACGAGTATTGAGAAAGAACGTCTTTTGGATCTCAAGTGCCGTTGCGAGAAGCGTTGCAGCGGCAAGAACCCTCTCAAGATCTGAAGAGTTCTCGGAATCTTCCCCCTCGACCAGCAAAATTGGAATTTCATGCTTCTCAAGGAGTATCAGAACTTGGGCCTGTAGAGAGGGGAGGGAATCACTAGTGATATTGCCAGCAGATACAGGCGCGAGCGGTAGTCCGCGTTCAATAAAAGTATCGACATCTGCCGAGCGTAGTGAGGCCGCTGAACTCAAGAGAAGAAACGGTATGTGCGCGCGCTGGAGTAACTTTATATCGGGTAGAATCGAATCAAGCGAGCAACCCGGCTCAAGAATAAGGAGCAAACGAGATGAGCGAAATTTCCAAGCGTAGTGAAATAGCTCAAAAGCATCTAACATCTCTGAATTTGTGCTGGAGTTCACCAGTGACCTCGTTTTCAACTCTGAGAAGGCTAAGCGATGCCCTCACTCTAATCGGACTCAGCTTATAGTTAGAACATTATCGCGTTCGAAGGAAACTGTTTACTTGGAGGATTAAGTTGCTCGCGGTAAGCTTTCGCTAATCATGAGCGAGGAGCCTTTTTCTAGTAGCTATGACAAAGCGTGAAATTATATCCCTTTGGATGTCGGCCTGTGGATTGAGTCTCCTTGTGCTGCTCGTCGCGCTGCCTTGGCTGCTCTGGGGTCTCAATCCCGTAAGCGATTCCGCCTTACGCTCAGATTCCCTTGCCCTTGTGTTTTTGGAGCAACTGCGCGCGGGCACCCTACTTCCTCGCTGGATTTCTAGCATGCACCTGGGACGGGGTAGTCCAGTGTTCTTTTTTGAAGCACCGTTTGCGTATTACGTTCGTTCCGTTCTTGGCGTTCTGCTTCACCACGTCCCTCTGGCTCGACTCGATATTCTCTACGCCGGTATCAACGCCACACTCGTGCTGCTTCTCTCTGCGCTTGCCTTTTATTTTTGGTTGATTCGAATCGCACACACACGAGTTGCGGTATACGGCGCTATTGTCTACACCCTGCTACCGTCTCATCTTTTGCTCAATACGATTGTAGAAAATGACGTGGGCTTGCAGTGGACATACGTCTGGATTCCCCTAGGATTGCGCTGTGTAGATTCTATTCAACTGCGCCAGAGAAGAGGACTGCTCGGTTTAGCCCTCGTGTACTTGCTCTTCTGTCTCTCGAACCCGGTTGCTGCCTTCGCCTACGTGTTTTTATTACTCGCCTACTCTTTGCTTAGTCCAAAGCAGCTCGGTGAAGAGGAGCGGTACCTCACGGATGCGCTGCGAGTAACAGTCTTTACGTTTTATGCCGTTCTGCTGGGGCTCGGCGCAGCAGCGTTTTACTTAGTTCCCGCAGTTGAGCTTGCCGCCTACACCGCTCTTGCTGAGGCAGGCGCGAACTCAGCCTTCCGAGAGAGTTATTTTTTGCACGGTGCGGGAGAGAATTCGCTGTATCAATATCGTGATGTTGCTACGCTCACGACACTGGTCTTAGGCGCAGGGTATTATTTTTCCTCCACCCCGATGCTTGAGATAGGGACTCGTCGTTTCGTTACGTTCCTGATGAGTGCGGCTTGCTTCTACGCACTCGCAATGACTGAACTCTCCGATTTCGCATGGCAGTGCCTCACTTTTGCGCCAATTCTCCAAGCGCCTCCTGCGCTGGCGCCCTTGCTTTGTTTTTGCGTGGCGGCTCTGGTTCCAGCGGCGGACTCTGCTCGAAGCGAGTTATCCCGGCGCTCACTCGCGATGTTTTGCCAGGTCTATGGACCAATCTTGTTTTTAGGAGTACTGCTCTGTTCGAGCTATTTGTGGACGAAGGCTCCAGAGCTTGAACGAAGTCCTGGTACGATAGAGCAACTGAGCGATCCTTTCGCTCCGATGCTTGCTCAGAAGGAGGAAATTCCAGTGACGATTCTCACCGAGGGCCCCTCAGTCACTGCCGCAGTCCTGGATCGTTCCCGAGACAGTTTTACGCTACGTGTGCATTCGGTGCTGGATTCGCACTTGATTCTTGGCCAGTATTACTTTCCTCTTTGGTACGCACGAATTGAT
>CAYGNZ010000438.1:0-3270 GCA_964351345.1 uncultured Bdellovibrionales bacterium
ACAGCCGTAATCGGAAGTTCCCCAGTGGTAGCTACCGAAAAATTGATAAGGCCACACTAGACTGGGAGAAAGACGTCTTCTCTCACAATATGATCGCGATAGAGATTAATGAATCAGCTATTGAAAATGCAGGCTCAGGATTCATCGCCGATGCGCTGATCGCACTCAAGGCAACAGAGCAACACACTCCCCCTGCATCCGAGAAGTGATGAAGTCAGTTGCGTAGGTAGGAAGCACCATTGGCATCAATAATTGAGCCAGTGAGATACTCTGTCCCCTCACCTGCAAGAAAGCCTACAATGTTTGCGATCTCCTCGGGACTCGCCACACGATTCAGAGGACTTTGTGCGAGCACTTCATCGCTGAGATACCCCGCAGCCATTGGCGTATCCACCCAGCCGGGAGCAATGGCATATACCGAGATACCTTTTTTGGCGAGCACTTGAGCCAAGGATTGGCTCGCGGAATTTAGCGCGGATTTTGTAGCACCATATGCAGGCGCAAGTGGCTCACCCCGAAACGCTCCGCGTGAGGTAATGTTGATAATCTTTCCGCCAGGGTTTTTCTCCATATGCTTTGCGACACCGTGACAGAGATTCATTGGTCCGATGAGGTTTACCTGCACCGTATGCTGCCAAGCGGATTTCCACGATTCGTAATCGACCTCTGTAATGTCATGTGCAGAAAAAACTCCTGCTGAATTGACAAGCACATCGATACGTCCAAACGCTTCTAAGGCGGAATCTACTATCAACTCTGCTGCGGACTCCTCAGCAAGATCTGCTTTGCAAGAAACATGGGCATCTCCAGGAAGGGACGCGAGTAACGATTGAATCTCAGTTTCACGCGAGCGATAATTGGCGAGCACCTGGTAACCATCTGCGGCAAGTCGCTCCGCACTTGCTCGTCCAATGCCGCTCGCTGCGCCTGTTACAATTGCAACTTTTGAAGTCTTCAAAGGTGAAAATTCCTCTTTACCTGTTGTTTGTCACTCGAATTAGATTAGATGGAGCACTGCGCCATGAGTTTTGCCTGTGGGGGAACCAAACAAAACCTCATGACGAGCACTCCATCGTTTCCTCAGTGACACAAAGGATAGCGCAGCTTCCTAGGCACGCACAAAGGGTTGGACATGTCGGGCAAGCCAAGCAGCCATATTGAGGTCAAACTCGGCTCGATGATTCCAGCGAAGACTACGCATTTGCTCTCCCCAGAGGTCCATAATCTCCCCAAAGTTCACATGCAGACACTGGCGCGTGGAACGAGAGGCAAAAAGCAGTCCCTCAAGGCCTTGGTCCTCAACACCTTGATGGCCAACGATTTCGGCGGTAGTCCCGGCGATCACGTAGGTTTTTCGTGCTTCCTCGAAGTGCTCAGTCGAGCGGTCCAAAGCCTCACGAAAAATAGCCGGCTCGTAACGAGCGAGCATTCGCAACTCTTCGAGAATTGAGGTGCCCGCTGTCTTCACATGTACCTGGCCATCACAAATTTCTGCGAACATCTCGTAGGTACTAAACTTGTCGCTGCCGCTATGCACGGAAAGTTTGTACCCGCCAAACTTCCGCGCAATCGCAATGTGTTGCCGAGCGGCCGCTGCCAACGTCCGCAAATTCCCTCGGTAATCGATACCTTTCTCGAAGGACCCTGGAAAACGAGGAGCAAGCGAGAAAAGCGGAATACCAAGTCGATCACACAAGGCCGCAACGATATAGTGCTGCGCGGGTGTTGTGTCGGCGTCGGATTCATCAACACTGAACTCCAGCACGAAGTTCTCCGCGCTGCCTTTGGTGCATAGATGTTGATACATTCTATGACAATGAACGACTGCGGCAGCATACAGCACGGCAGCACGCATCGCCTCATCTCGGCTGATAGTGATTTTAACGTCATCGGGACACTGGAATGTTTTGTCGCCGAATTCTGCGAGGAATTCATCGGACCTCATTCCAAGTTCGTCCCAGGGAAGATCATTAAAATGCGTCAATGCCTCAACGCCCGGCGCCCGTGATGCTTCGGACTGAACGAATTCTCTTGGATCAACGGTATACATCCCGTTTCGGAAACCACCTGCCCAATAGGTATCGATATGCTCCGTGGTCATATTGTGATCTGCGTCACATGACCAGGGACGATTCCACCCACGCTCCATGACGGCGAGCTGGGTGCGAAGCATGAGCTGCTCAACAGTGGTTTTCGTCCGGCTCAGTTCACGCGGCGACTGTTGGGCAAACATGGGACAAACGGTCGCATCGGGATCGGTGGCACACATCGCATCGATGTGGCCGTAGACCGCACTACCGGTTATGTCACCAAAGCCAAAGGACGGACCTACGCGAGGAGGAAGGCTTGGCAGGAGATGCGGTTGACACTCACAAAGTAGCGCGACCGTTCCCGCCGTCCACTCAGAGATGACCACGTTTTTACCGGGAAGACCGATGGAGTCGCCGTGAATAATCCCACCATCGAATTGATCTCGTGCATCGCCTAGCACCAAAAGTTTATGGCCTCGGTTTTTCTCAACGAGGGCGAAAATTGGGCCCTTCGAGGGAGTGCGTAATACCGAACGTTTGACAAGCTCACCAGCATCAAGATTCCGAACGACTCGCGAGATTTGACGCGTTTCCATCAATCTATCTCCTTGAAAAGTAACCTTTTAAATTTGTTCTTCGTGAGGAACGTCCTCACCCAAAGGGAATCAACACTTGGGGATAGCACACGCAAAACGTTTGCTCACTGAACTCTCATGGCGAGTGCTTCCGCAGAATTGAGAGCACGCTCTCTCAACGGCTGCAGAAACAATGCAAAACAACTACTCACATTCAAGGTATTAGAGAGAAACACACAACGACTAACAAAAGAGTCAGTGCTAGTACGTCTGGGCTAATCTATATTCCTTAGTTTCTTTGTCAACTTGCCCTCGTCCGGTCTGACACGGACCTTGGTGTGGGCACTTAGAGAGTGTCGAGTGGTTTACTAAATCGTTAATTTGTCTTTTGTTTCAACACAGAACGGGAGGACGGCAAGAGTCCTCCCTTGTGGGGCGGACTCAGCGCGTGACATCGCGATAACTCGGAATGCCAAACGCAGTCTAGATATCAAAACCTAATTTGAGTTCAGCAACCAGCATTTCACGGGTCAAGCCGACTTCGTTAATACACGCAAGCAGCCTCGCCACTCGATCACCCCGTGTTCCTCGTAAGGTCTTACGCACGGAATAGTCGCATCGCGCAGCGAACTCGCTGAATTCTATCCCCGCAGCGGAAGTTTGAA
>CAYGNZ010000439.1:0-3265 GCA_964351345.1 uncultured Bdellovibrionales bacterium
GGCTCCGCCACCGCTGCCGGCTACCTTTACGCGAAGTACCCCGAGTTTCTCCCCATACACGCCACCTGCGTTACGATTGCGCGGGTGGATGAGGTGTGCGTGTTCTATCAGTAGATAACATATCGCTCAGCTAATTCGGACGAAGTATCAAAGTCTGCTACGCCACAAAATTAGATTGCTCGTGTAAGCTTCCTCGTTAAGGGGACAGTTGTAAAGTAGAGTTTTCTGCTGTTAGTTGTTCTTCTGTATACACTCCAGTACAATAACAGACCCTGGCACAAAGAATTACATCGAACCTCTGCCCTGTGTCGCGCCTCAAAGTACCAGAAATCCTTGGAGCCAATTGCTATATGAATGACGAACTTCGAGGTGAGCTACGAGAGATTGCGTGGAAGTACTTTGACAGACACGCTGAACAGCGCCTTAAGACGTTTCACTTCTATATCGTCTTGGCTACTGCAATCTCAGCAGGCATATTGGCGTTCGCTAGAGAGCCGAATCAATTGACGAACGGCTGGCCACTCGCATTACTCCTCGCCATATTTTCGTTCGTGTTTTGGAAGTTGGACTGCCGCAACCGTGGGTTGGTAAATCACTCCGAAATGGCGTTGAAGGAACTTGAAAGAGCTCTTGATCTGCCGGACGAAGAAGTAAACGTTCCACATCGATGCAAGCTGTTTCTTCGTGAAGAATACATCTCGAATCAAGCGAAACGATTTCCGGACGCCCCTCTCTGGACCGCCCACTTTAGTTACTCTACCTGTTTTCGAACAGTGTTCGGCATATTCGGTTTTGGCGGTCTATTCTTGGCCGTAGTTTTGCTCTTTTCTGCCCTAACCTAGAGACGATAAGGGCCTCAAGAATGAATGAACGTGAGCGACTGGGGTTAGCTGTACGAAGCCATCGAGAGCATAAGGGGCTTTCACAGGTCGAAGTTGCAAATGAATGTGGAGAACCAATTAACAGGACCATGATCGCACTCCTAGAACAGGGGAGACGCGTTCCAAAGCCGGAGCACTTGAAGAGGGTCTGTGAGTTTCTGGAATTGCCGAAACCGCAATGGGAACCCTTTTCGAACGAGGATACGGCTCGACGATTTGAGTTTGAAGAGCACTTGACAAATCTCATTGGAAAAACTGCGGACTTGGATTCCTTGGACACGGGAGCGCAAGAAACAGCGAATGAACGAATTGAGGAACTATTCTCGGCGAACCTACCTCCTAATCAGACAATCGACCTGTTGAATGAGATACTTGTGTTCTACAATTCGGGCCCGGTTCGAGAGGCATTCTTTAGCAGGTATTTAGGCTCACAGGCGTTTACGTCGTTGGAGCACTTCCGAACTGCGGTGGAGAAATACCTGATAGATGCGCTGCGTCTTTTTCCAAATTTCTCAGATGCGTTCGAGGTCCTGAGCGCAAGTTCTGACTTGGGCGGTGTGCTCCATGGAATACTCCCGCGCGACATCACTTCGTACCAAGCTCGGTCTGAGTGGAAGGGATTCGAAACGATTCCCGATGAACGTCTACCTGATCTGGGATATATCGCCGCGCGAGAACTTCAGAAGGAGAAGGTTGATCGAGAGTGGCTCATAAAGCAATTGACGGAGCTTGCAGCGAAGCTTGAGGTCAATGGTTCTGCTGCTTTGGAGGCAGTAACAAGTAAGACGAAACGAAAGATAGACTCTTTGCTTCGCAAGTTCGAGTCATCAATCGCCCATGGGGTGTCATCACCGTTATTCGCACCTGATGCAGATGCGCTCACGAGAGAGGCCGATCGTTTGTCTCCGAAGAGTGAGGAAGAAATAGAACGCATGGAAGCGACTCAAGCGACCGCTCTGAGAAATCTTTCGAGATATCTTTCTGCTGACCATATGGATGTGTACGTCGCTACTTCCATGAGGACAACAGCCGATTTTGTTTCGGTGAATCATTTTGTGTCCGATCTGTTTTCTCATGAACTTGTTAGGCATATGAAGTTGCGACACTTTAATCCGACGCAGTCGTGGATCGACGATCGTGTCGCAAAGGGGTTGGTAGAGGCCTTGATGCTGAAGAGGGCATCGGTAACCATATATATGGCTCAGAAGTCAGATACCTTTGGCAAGGATTCGGAAGCTTCTGTGGCTTTAGGGCAGGGAAAGCCCGTAATAGTATACGTCCCCAAATTGACCATGTCGTCCGGTTGCGATTCGGAACGGTTATTTGCAAAGGAGTTGCCGGAACTAACGGAAGCATATCGTGCGCTACCAGAAGTCGATGAAGTCGATGAAAACCTCGATCGTGAATCGTTGTTCGCGGCGATATTGCGAAATGAGATCTTATCCGCCAGCGACGATGTTATCTGTGAAACAGTCCGTCAATGCTGGGCAGATTTCGATTTATATTCGGAAGTTGAAAGATTCGGCCCCAAGGACCGGGAGGTATATAGAAAGTGGTTGGACGAGGTGTTGGTGAATGAACAATTGAACAGCATTCCTGAAGACATAAGAGATTCTCTGGCCGGAGTCTTGGTCGCGACGTCCGTTCATTTCGAAAAGCGGGCCGATATTTTTCGCGAGGTACATCCACTCGCGCTTCAGGTCATTCTATCGACTGGAGTACTCAATGGAATACTAGTTTCAAGAAGCGTTTATCAATGCGCCTCAGTTCTGAGTTCCATTATTCACAATAACCTGAACTTGGAACTTAAGATTGATGAAGATAATTATCGAGTAATCGAGAAGATAACCAACTCGACAATTCGAGTGATATCAAGACACGAACTGCTACGAAATGCATTCGCAGCGTATTACAGAAACGAGCGATTGTAGTAGCCAAAGCACAGGGGTTGGTGGCTAGTTGCGCTGCCCAAGCCTCAATGCTGAATCGTTGCTACACTCTCGGTCGCCGTGTTTCACACCGGATAGAGCAGCTTCTGCACCGCCGCGTCTTCGAAGTTTTTCATCGTCACCACGGTGACACCGGTGTCGATGCGTTTCTCTACAGACTTGCCTCCGCTCTGGTCGATGATGGCCTTGACGCCTTCGTAGCCCATCTTGAAGGGGTCCTGGACGATGAGCGCCTGGAGCGCGCCTTCCTGGAGGGCGGTAATTTCGTCTTCGGAGGCGTCGAAGGCGACGACCCTGATCTCACCGGCCTTGCCTGCGGCCTTGATGGCCTGGGCCGCGCCAATGGCGGCGGGTTCGTTGGAGGCGAAGATGCCCTTGAGATCCGGGTTGGCGGTGATCATGTCCTGCGTGATGTCCATGGCCTTGGCCACGTCG
>CAYGNZ010000440.1:0-3247 GCA_964351345.1 uncultured Bdellovibrionales bacterium
AATAAGCTCAGAGAGTTCCTGCCTCGTCATATCGATACATTGTGCCACGGTGCCTGAGATTTCCTTCGGCTTACAGAATCGTGGAGTGAGAGCGAACAGCGCGGTGGCGATGCGAATATCTACCTGGTCGTGCGCGAGCGCTCGAGCAAGGTCGTGCGACTTACGCAGGCGACCAAAAACTTCAGACATCAGCAAGCGCATGATATCAGGGTAGCTTTCGAGTAAAAGCAGCACACTGGCCTTGGGAAACCACAGGAGTTCGGTTTGAACTTGGCAGTGTAAGCTCGTATCGAGAGGGCGAGCGTCGACTGCGGCAAACAAGGGGAAGGGGTCTCCAGGAGGGATAAGTTCAACCGTCAATTCTTTGCCGTTGGAAGAGGTTTTCACCATCGCAACTCTACCACTTACGACCACAAAGCCGTTGCCATTTTCCTCGCCTTCAAACGCAACGCTTTCTTTCGCGTCATAGGTTTGTATGCGGGAGGCGCGTGCAAGCGTTTTGCGGGCATTGTCTCCAATTGCTTGAAAGAACTCGAACTGGCCTAAGGCTTCGAAGCATTTTTGCTCAGCCTCAGAGAGATCTCTTCCGTTTTCCTTCTCTAATTCGATTCCCGTGGCAGTAGTTTGTTTGTTTCGCCCTTTGAGTAGCGCTAACTCGACGGCACTTCGTAGCTCAAACGGAGTAAAGGGTTTGCGAACGTATCCCTCAGGCTCAGTTATCTTGACTCGTTCAAACGTGGCATCATCATCAAGGCTGGTAAGATAGACAATGGGCACGTCGCTAATCGCTGAGATCATTGAAGCGGCCATGACACCGTCTTTCTCACCCTCAATATTAATGTCCATCAGCACGAGATCCGGTTCCTCTTCTTGAACCATTCGCGCCGCATCATCAGCCGTGGATGCTCTACCAACTATCTCGAAACCTAGTTCAGAGAGGGTGTCCTGAACGTTCTCAGCTATAATATCTTCGTCTTCTACGAGTAAAATTCCTTCGCCCAAGTTTGCTCTCCTCAGTCCTGAGATAGTTTTTCAATTAGATAGATTTATCGAAAATTTATTAAAAAGTCTCTATTTCCAATAGTCGCTTGGCGCTTGTCTCTTTTACCTCAAGGTAGGCCGCGCGTACGTCTTTTGCATCAAGTTCGGCCACGCTTAAGCGTTCAAGACCTTCGAATACTACCGCTGCCTGAGCGTCAACTTCTGCTAACGCCTCAGATTTAATTGCATTTTCCGCGACAGAGCGTAATACCTCAAGAATACGAATCCCTACTGCGACGTTTCCTCGAGCACTTTGCCGAATTTTATTTAGCGCAGCGGCAATCACGTCAGGGTAACCAATTTACACGGCTTGAACATACGTTGTTTCCTTCGAATCTTGATGAGTTCTCAGGGGTAGTGGACGTGCAACAAAGCGCCGGAGAAAGCCACCAAGTCTATCGATACATGACAAGGCGCTAAAGGTATCATTTACCCCAGGAGACAGAGCTCGTATGGCGATTTCCACCAGCTCATCAACCGCGCATTCTAAGTCTTGCCTGGGTGTGCGTCGATTGCCTACGAGGAGACAGCGATTTATTTTCCGCGTGAGAGAATTTTTCTGTTCTTCGTCGAAGCTATCATTGCCATGAACTGCCACGAACGCATCCCCGCATTGGATGAAATGTCCTGGGCGGCGGAGCACCTTGAATCGAGCCTCATACTTCTTGGCAATTTTTACTAAGTTTTCAAATTCAATTGCCTGAATATATCCCTCCTTGTCCGAACGAGTCTCAAAGAGCAGCTCCAAGTCTTCAGAAAAGTCTTCGCAATTATCCGAGGTGCTTTTTTTCGATGATTTTTCCGGAACTAAGCGATCAAGACTCTCGTCGAGTTCTCTAGCAAGCGTTTCAATGACGTTGGGGGCTTGGATCAACACTGTAATCCGGTGGATAAAGAAGATCAGTGTTGCCGCCGAAGCGATCGTGAATACAATCGCGAACAACAGCGAGAGATGAGGGGGGCTATAGTCTGTGGTCGGCGAGTGGTCCTCGACCACGCGAAGCACGAGCAGTGCATAGATCGCTGCGGCAATTAGCAAACCCAGGGTAAATTGCGTCGTGACATCGGTCATAAATGAACGAAGAAGACGAGGGCCGAATTGCTGAGAGGTAAGAGAGAGCGTTACCACAGAGATTGAAAAGACCGTGCCGGCGACGGTGAACATCGTGCCGGTAATTAACGACAAGGTCGCGCGAGCGGCGTCGTTAGTCGTTTCAAGCCATTGCGGCAGATCGTCTGGAAAGAGGACTAAAAATTCCGCCTCATACATCGGCAGCAGTATGCCGAGAACAATTGCGAACAAACCAAAAAGGGCAGGGAGAAACCAGTAGCTTCCGCGAAGCTTATCCCAGATGTAAATTATATAGGTTTGCATAACGCAGCCCCCTTCGAGCGAGTAGATGGCGGAGGCACTTGAAGCGCAAGAATTGACCTACGCGGCAGGTACGGAGCGCCGCAAAAGTCCCGCTCACAGTTTTCAGTTTGTGAGACGCTTAGGAATTCCTTCCAGACAGAGCCGGACAAATAGGCGCTCTTTTTCCGGAGACTCAAAGTTCTCTACGCTACGCAGGACTTCCCACGCAAAATCATAGAATTCGCCAGCGGAATCAGTTTCCCCGCAAGTTTCAACATCCCAATCAGTATCA
The DNA here is from genome assembly GCA_964351345.1 of uncultured Bdellovibrionales bacterium. Taxonomy (GTDB): domain Bacteria; phylum Bdellovibrionota_C; class UBA2361; order SZUA-149; family SZUA-149; genus SZUA-149. The sequence goes on from CAYGNZ010000440.1 coordinate 2,688, forward strand.
CCTAAATGCATTTCTGAACAAAATGATTGAGCGGACATATTCTTCTACTTTGGGTCCTTCGTTTTGTTTCTGAACAAACGCTAGTTGAGTGGCGTTTGAAGAGCAAGGATGAGAATTTGAGCGATATGATGTAGATCAGTCTGAGGAGTTGAGGAGGGAGACGGACGGCAAAAGTTGTTTTATTATCTCGGTCGTCCTAGTTGTTTAGTCGGAAATGCCAGGCTCAACTAGTAGTTTGCCCTGAGAAATTAGTGGATAACGTAGTTTCCCGTAACCGAAATTTTACGTTGGTGCGACATTGAGTCTTGTATCGGCCTATTCAAAGCTTATGAGTGAGTACTTTAGTTTTCAAGCAAGACTGGTCCTGCTGGTGGTGTTTGTCGGGATGATGTCGGCTGGAATCGTAATCACCGCTCTGGTTCAAATGAACACCAATCATCGTGGTTTAACGGAGGCGGTTGAAATTCTTAGTGAGCGCACAGATTCTCTGTGGGCTATTCAAACGAGCACCTTAGAACTTTCCGCTTCCGCGCGAGACATTATTTTACTTAATCAAGAAG
>CAYGNZ010000441.1:0-3238 GCA_964351345.1 uncultured Bdellovibrionales bacterium
TGCGCCAATGGCCGATAAAATCTTGCAGATGAGAGTCTTCCCCGACGCCGACGGCCGCTTCCATCACTCCGTGCTTGAGGTGAACGGAGGCGTGCTGCTGGTGCCGCAATTCACGCTTTTCGCGAACACCTCAAAGGGCCGCCGACCAGATTTTTTTGGCGCAATGAAGCCTCCCGGTGCAGCGGAGTACTTTAATCAGTTCGTCGAGTTATTTAGGCAACGGGGCGTAGAGCAAGTGCAGCAAGGTGAATTCGGAGCGGACATGAAGGTCGCTTTGATAAACGATGGTCCGGTAACTATTAGCGTGGAGTATCCGCCAAATCCCTAATTTCTTACGGTTCCCGCGGGCTAGAGCAACGCTAATTGCACCAAGATGTCGGAAAATTAAGCGAGAAAGCCATCAACATCAAGAAGATGGCTTTCTCGGAATTGCTCGAAAACTATAAGCCTTGCTTTGTTCCTTGCGGAACTCCAGACTCAGGCATTAAATCTTTGCGACGCATGAAGGGGTTTACTCGAACCGTCTTCTTTGCGTTTGGATCACGGCCATAGCCAGGACGTCTTCTCCAGTAGCCACGAACCAGCTTCCAGCCTTGTGCAAAGGCTGCGCGCTCTTCATCGCTTGCTTGCGTAAGCCCCAGCCCGATTCGTTCGGCTTCGCTTAGCTCGTAATCACACTGGATCTCAAACAATTGCGCCCCAGAGGTAACCGCGGCCGGGTCGTGTTTTTCCGCTCCTGGAAATGCATTCCAGGTGGTTTCAGCAGCGTCCTTATTCGGCGTTGACTGAAAGTGAAGGGCGACACCGACGAGGATTCTCGCCAGGGCATCTGCCGAGCTATTGGTAAGCGCGAGATCGGCATTCGCGAGCTGCAAGCGTCCTCCATTGACCTGAGTTTGTGCAGGTATGGCGGAAAGCGTTTCTTGAATGCTGCTGTCATGGGCCCCAAGCGGCACGACAAACACCAGGCCCCAGCTTTGAACTCTTTCCGTCTCTTGCTGAAGGTAGATGACTTTTTGGTCGACCGTTTTCGCCTCGCGCAGTCCGGCGTAAAATTCAGGACCTGCGGCTTCAAAGTGCTCGGGTTTATCCGAAAAAGCCCGCATGATAAGTCGTTCACCATCAGCACCACCGATATTCACTTTCGAAAGGAGCAGCACCCGTGCGCTCCTACCTTCGTGAATTGGCAGAGGAGTGGCAAGTTCTACGGCAAAGCTCTCATGAGGAAACTCAACATCTCCCCAATTAAGCTCACCAAAATCGGTGGCACTCAGCACCGCTTGTAGGTCCGCGGGGACTCGGTAGACCCTTCTGGAGTATCTCGTCCAAGAGGCATATTCCAAAGGAAGAGTTTTGAGGCTCGCGAGACTCTTCGAATCTCGTTCGCCTTCTTCCGCTTGCGCTTCCGGCCAATCAAACTCTGCGATATGCGAGAGACTGGGGTCTTTTTGATGCAGATTGAGCAGGTAATCCCGTAGCCGGGACCAATTCATCAGCGCCCCGTACGCAACGTAGGGGAACAAGCCGACGTCATAGCCACCATGAGCTTTCAGCTCGTTCATTCTTCGGCCAAGCGGACCCCAGAGCTTGCGTATCTCCGCTGTAGTGCGCCAGTAGTGCTCCCACATGCGAAGTGTTGCTTCCATCACCGGCATCGCGTGGGCTTTACGTTTTGCCCGACTGGGCTTTTTTTTCTTGCCCTTCTTCCCACGATTTTTAGCCATGGTACTTCCTTTCAAAAAACCGATAGTCCGACTGTTGGCTCTCATAGAGGTCTTGTTGAAAAACGGAGGTTTTCGACAAGACCGACACGCGAAGCGTGCTCGAGCGCCTAGTTACGTGAAAGAACATTTGAGCCTAACAACTCTATCAAAAGGGTAAATTAATGTGAAATTCGCGGCTCGAGGGTGCCTTGCTACTTCCCGATGCAGAACTTGGAGAAGATTCTACCTAAGATGTCCTCGGTTGAGGTAAGGCCGACAATCTCTTGCAAGCTGCCTAAGGCAGTCTGGAGTTCGAAGGCACAAAGCTCCGGGGCAAGCTGTTGCCGAACGCAATCCGCTGCACGCTCAAGTGCGTCTTTTGCCGCAAGAAGCGCCTGTTGGTGGCGGCGAGTGCAGATCAGCAAGGAACCAAGGGGGTTTTGATTTCCTACTAGCCCCTGACGAATCGCCTCGCGTAGCGGTTCGAGACCCTGATGAGTAAGCGCAGAAACAAGCACTACCTCCGAGCATCCTGCAGCGAAAAATCGATCCACCACAGCTGGGATTTCTGCCTCGCTTAGTAAGTCAGATTTGTTCAACACAAAAATCAACTTCTTTGCCGTCTCTTTCGCCTGTTGAACCAAGGCTAGTTGCTCTGAGTTCTCCGCTTCAGGATCAAGTACCACAACCGCTAAATCAGCTTGTTCTAGGTGTTTTTTACTCCTCTCAATGCCCAGTCGTTCCACCTCATCCGGGGTGCGAGAGCTTTGCTCTGCAAGAATTCCCGCGGTATCCCACAGACGTACGGCAAGACCTGCAATTGAGAGTCGGTCTTCAATACTATCTCGAGTGGTACCGGGAATCGGCGTGACTATCGCTCGTTGTTCACCCACAAGTGCGTTGAGCAAACTAGATTTTCCGGCATTGGGTAGGCCAACCAACACCACCTGCGCGCCGTCCCGACAGAGTCGGCCCTGTTCAAAAGAGGCGATATAGCGCTGAGCTTGAGCGCTCGCGTTTGAAATTTCTTCAATCCACTTACTCATCGCCAAGGGCTCGATGTCTTCGTCAGGAAAATCGATATAGGCCTCAATCTCCGCCAGCAAGTTTCTCAAGGGTTCTCCGAGATCATTGATTGCCTCAGAAAGGCGGCCCTCAAGCTGCTCTTCGACGCCCTCTACGACCCGGGCAAGGTCGAGCTCAGCCGCAACCAAATCTGCAACGGCCTCTGCCTGGCTCAAATCCAATTTTCCGTTATGAAAGGCCCGCTCACTGAACTCACCTGGCTGGGCCAATCGAACGCCAATACTGTCTAAGCAATCAAGCAGGCGCCCCAAAAGATAGGGACTGCCATGAAGAGAAATCTCGGCGCAATCTTCGCCAGTAAAGCTCTCCGGGCCTGGAAAATAGGCGCTAAGAGCATAGTCTAGAATGCTCGGTTGAGACTCGGCTAGGACATCGCGAATCGCTTGGTAACAGAGGGTTCTGGGACTACCAAGAAGCTTCTCTGGTTTTGGAAGTAGGCTGCTGAGTGC
>CAYGNZ010000442.1:0-3228 GCA_964351345.1 uncultured Bdellovibrionales bacterium
TCTTTGTCTTTCCAACTACGGCACGCCGTGTGTATAGTTTTGTGTAGTAATACTATACACACTCATTCGATCTTAGTTACGCGATGGGCTGGAGTGGTCCAATCAGCTTTCTTTTATTTGGGCTAGAAAACCTACGTATCAACTGCATAAAAACGGCTTGTTTCCAAGGCATTTCAGCAAGTTGGGCGTACCAAGTACGAGAGATTTTCATTGCCGTACGCAGGGGCGTACGATTACTTTACTATAACTTAATTAAACTCGGCGGAGGATTGCCCGCTGAGCAAAAGGAGAGATCTTGAGCTAGAAAAAACCAAACTCAGGGCACAAAAAAAGCGACTGGGGAGTCGCTTCTTCTGTCGGCCTGAGAAAGCGTGGGTAGCGCTACAGGCAGGTATGTTTCACAACTCCAACCTAACCGCTCCCCCCACACTGGTCAATGACAAAAGTTTCAACACTATCGTACGCGCACATGCAAATTCTGACCAAATCACAGCCTGAAAATAACGCTCTCAGCACAAAAGCAATTTCAGGACAGCGAATAGCAACGAAGAAAAGAAACAGAGGCTACGGTATAGGCTAGGAAAAAAGGCACAAAAAAAGCGTCTCATCGGACGCTTCTCTTGCTTGGGTGACCAGAGAACTGGCCTCCGCTCTCGATATGTAGGAATTGAAAGAGTAAAGGACCAACACCTCCCTGGTCAAGCCCCAAATATTTGTGCGTGCCCGCACCCCTACTCTCTACCTGCAACATCAAAATGCAGGACAACGCCAACAACAAACAAGCACAGCGCGAGTCACTCGCCCCCACCTGCTCGTTTTCTGGCTACCCGCTGCCAACCTCAAACACCACATACGTCCCAAACCAGTTCTTCGACGTTCTCCTTCGCCACAACTCCCGCGGCTGCGTCCGACTAGTAGGCCTCCTCATCCGTAAAACCCTAGGCTGGTGCGATGAACACGGAAACCCAACAGAAACCGCCTTCTCAATCTCTCACCGCGAACTCTCCCGCTCCGCAAACATCTCCCGCGGTGCGCTATCCGCCGCCATCGAAGAGGCAATCTCCGCTGGCTTCATCACACGCACACTGGACTCAAAGCCAAGCCAGAAAAACACTCCCCACATTACAGGGGCTTACCAACTGCGCTGGGATCCATCCCCCCACTACCAAAAAGACCCCTCCCAATTCTCCGGATTCTTCAGCGGACAAGGCAACCGCACCTACCTGCCAAACGCATTTTTTGATCACACCCTCCGCTCAGAATCACTCTCAGTAATCAAAACAGTAGGCGCAATCATTCGTCACACCATCGGCTGGCAAAACGAATACGGCTTCCGCCGTCAGCAAGTCCAACTCTCATACACAGACCTGCAAAACATCACCAAACTCACTCCCAGACACCTGAGCAAAGCCCTATCAACCGCAATCGCAAACAATCACATCTCAATAATCCAAAAAGGAAACTTTGACCCAAATGCAGGGAAAAACTCCGCTGCAACCATCTACGGCATACTCTGGGAGGAAGCCCCCGGCTCAAAAAGGATAGTGGACAAAATCTCATCCATAACCCCCATCCGGTCCAAAAAGGATAGCGGCTCAGAACTGCCTGGCTCAAAAAGGATAGCGGCCCCCCAGATCAAAAAGGATAGCGGGCTCGTACCAAAAAAGTCAGCGGAAAAGCGGTCCAAAAAGGATAGCGATATAGAAATAAAACCCAAAAATAACACAACAAACCAACCTCCGGTTGGATGGAATGCGCCCTTGGCGCAGGTGGATGAGGCAACGACTATGGCAGAAACGAAAGGAACAGGCGGGAAATCAGCAAAAGCAGGTCAACGTGTTAACGGGCTAAGGGGACACGCTGCTGCTGCTTTTTTGAGATTGGTGAAAGAAGGATTCGATAAGAAATCAGCCAAACACCTCGCAGAGTCCTACCCCTTAGAACGTATCCAACGACAATGCGAACTCATGACCAAGCGAACCGTTACCAAAAGCCGCCTCGGCATGCTTCGCAAAGCAATCGAAGAGGACTGGGCAGATCCCGAAGCAGAAACGAAAAAGAAACCACAAGCTCAAGCAGCAAAAACATCAAGAACAATCTTTAAGGCGAAAAAGCCCCCTGCTCCACCAAGTGCTATCAACCTAAAAACCGCTGAACGAAAACTCGGGCAACTAACCCGCGAACTCGAATCACGCTGGCCGGAACTTCTGCGAGAATTCAATCAAGAAGAGATCCGCAAGCGCAGCGAGATCGAGCGGATGCCGATGGTGGGTGCAAAGGTTATCGAATCAGTACTCGCTTCATTTGACGATGAGAGGCAGAAGTTGGAGAGGATGAGGGGGTTTGTAAGCAGCAATACCACGTGTCGAGAAGAAACGTTGAAGCGGTTGCGTTGTTCGAGCGACTCTCAGCCTTACCCCGCAGAACTGCTGCGTTTAAGCGCTGTGACGTCGCCTGATACTAATGACTGAAAGTTCCTAAATCTGGCCAGCAACTCGTCGAAGGTGAGAATCTCAACGTCCTTACTGTTGCTGCGAAATAGCTCGAACGAAGCTTTTTGTCCCTTGTCTAAGTCGTTTAGACTTCCCATTAGCACGACGCATTTAGAGTTGAAGGATTCAAATTTCTCGTCGCTGTTCATGCGAAGATGAGCAAATGTTTTCTGAAAGTTATCGCGTTGATTTAGCACCTGGGTTACTCCCCCAGATAGATCCTTACTCATCGCGTATACGTCTGTGCCACGGTAAGAACCACCTGCACCAACAATTTGTGTTCGATGAGTTTTTATTTCAACAAAGGCTACGTTCTGAGTGAGGTCGTTTTTTATAAGGAAGTCGGTAACTTTGCCGTTCGTGTTGGATAGGTTTTTACCTCCGACGTAAGCTTCGTCCTTAAGCATAATGATGGGGAACGAGAATATATAGGAAAAGACCCAACTATGATCCTTCAAGAAATCCTGCCATAGCTTTTCAAGATTATCCGTCTCAGTCTTTTGGCCCATTAATTTTTCATAAGCATCAATTACCTCGTCGACATATTTTTCCTCAATTACCTCTTTGCTTTTTAATAAAGTGTCCATTGAAAAAAAATCGCTCGTTACGGATAGTTTGCCGAAAAGGTCGTGGACCGACTGTTTGTCTCTCTCCGAAAACTCTCCAATAGCTTGACTCCACGTGTCCAGAATAGCGGCGAGAGAGTTCTTCACGTAACTTCTCTTTTCTGTTTTAA
>CAYGNZ010000443.1:0-3224 GCA_964351345.1 uncultured Bdellovibrionales bacterium
GCGAATATCGATACGGATACCAGCACTGCAATTCCAACCTTGGTCCGACGAACTACTCGCTTGGTTGCAGGCCGTGATGCTCGAAATACGAAGTGCAGCGCTACAAATATACCGCTCATGACAAGTGAAGCCGACACTGTCAGGAGGATAAACGAAAGCAAATTCCTCGCCACGTGCAGCGAGAGAAGCGCCCCGAGAGCGTATACCAGCAACACCGCGCCCAGATACCTCGGCTTCGCAAAGTAGTTCTTATAGCGCCGACGCGAAAACTTCGCTGGTTCAAGAAGAAGCACTTGCGCAAGCATTGTCTCCACAATCGGTGCGACGATTGCGCTGATGTAGAAAAACCACCAACCTGATACACGCTCAAGATCACCCTTTTGATAGTTATCCTCCAGCGGGCTATGCCCTGGAGTGTCTGCAAAAAGCACGATGAGCAAAATGCAAAACGTGCTGAGCATGCCACTGATGAGTATAAGCAATGCCGAAACGACAAATGGATGAGTTTTTCGGGCTGCCACTCGTAGCTTCCGCAACGTCCTAATTCCTGAAGCGATCATAGCCTCGGTCCTTATTTCATATCGCAGGGGTGAAAAGGGAAAAGCGCAGGCGAGAACCTAGATCCCAGCCGCTTTGGTCAGCTGCCAGCTTGGGAAAGCGCAGATCACCAAAGGGCGTAAATTTTTATCTGATACACCTCTGAGAGAGCGCGGTACGGCGATTTCTAAAGTATACTGTTCGAGGATAGCTTAAGATAGCGTAGCGAAAAATTTTCTGTCGATAAGATGGAGCCATGTCGCCGAAGAGGTGCTAGATTTATCCGCTATGAGAATAAATAAATTTACGCTTGAAGTTCAGAACAAAGTAAAAGTGCGGCAACTTCCCGGCACCTTAGGCAGTGCCGATCTTCGCCGTCTCTTGCGCGATCTCGATACACCGGAGGCGGAATACTCAGATACTGATTTGCCCGATGTGGTAGCGATGTCACTGCAAGACATCGGAGAACAAGCCTCTGTCTCGGCGATTCTTAATTGCTTCTACCCCGGACAATTTACCCCGGGCCAGATCCAGAACCTTACCGAGGAACTCAAAGAACCGACTGCCTGGGATGAGTATTCCGATCTCGTTGATCATCAAGCGCTCTATGTCTGCATTGATCTACTCAACACCGCCTTCCCCAAAGAGTACAGAGCCCCTTCTCATTCGAAACTCGAACTCAGAATATGCAGCAAAGAGCTAAAGCAAACTCAGCTTGACGAGCAGATTTCACCAGCACTCGTGCTTCGTGGAATCGCGCAGCTTGAAAATCCGGAATGCCGACTGTGTCGACTATTCCACGAGCAAATTCAATCGGGAACATTTCCTGAGGCTGCCTCGATTATTTGGTTATTGAAGCTGGAGTCGGACGAAGTTGGTGCCGTGGAAATTGAATCTCATGGTTCCTCGTATTGGTTTGAGGGGATTGAGAAGGGAATGAGTGCTGAGGTGCTTCTCGCCTAGGCCGAGAGCATTTGTTCCTTAGTAATGAAACATATTCGGGAGAGGTCAAAACAAGATGAAAGACTTAGCACGATACAAAGAGCTTTTAGAACAACGTCTCAAAGAACTTAGCGATAAGGTTGAAGACATCGAGCACGAGCTGGAAGAACCAGGCGACGATGACTTTGAAGAGATGGCAGTCGAACGGGCTCAAGACGAAGTGCTGGAGGGTATTGGAGACGCGGCGAACGAGGATATACGTCAAATTCAGCTCGCACTGAAACGCATCACTGAAGGCACGTATGGGGAATGTGGAAAGTGCGGGGAGAAGATTCCGGAGAAACGCTTAGAAGTCCTGCCTCAAGCGAGTCTCTGTGTTGAATGCGAAAGCTTGCTGGAGCAGTCAAAACGCTAAAATCCATAACCTATTGAAACTTATAACAATTCTCTGTTTAAATTTTCTCAAACATTTAGTCTGATTTGTCGATAAATTACTCAGGTATCTCTAAATTCTGCCAAGACCGAAATTCTCGGTAAATGCAGAAGCTTAGGGTGCAGTAGTACACACCTGGCGGCATGGATTGCACGCCTGTAGACGGAACGGACTTTTGTCGTGAGCAGTATAACGATAAACTCCAACATCGCCTCGCTTAATACGCAGCGACGCTTCGAGCAAAGCACGAGCTCACTCCGTGAGTCGTTTTCCCGTCTTTCTTCAGGACTGAGAATCAATCGCGCCAGCGACGATGCGGCAGGTCTTGCGGTCTCAAGTCTGCTTACCGCGGAGCGCCGCGTGATTAATCAGGGTGTGCGCAATCTCAATGACGGCATTTCCCTACTCGCAATCGCTGACGGCGCGCTTTCTGAACTGAGTACTATCACCGTACGCCTCGCTGAACTTGCCGAACAAGCATCCACTGGGAGTTTGAGTTCAGTACAACGTGCAGCCCTTGATGATGAAGCGCAGGCATTGCGCGATGAATTCTCCCGTATTACCCAGACCACAAAATTTAACAACCGCAGTCTCTTCGGCTCAGAGTTTGGCAACCTTAAACTTCAAGCCGGGTTCAGTTCTGAGGCTGCCATTGAAAGTAATCTCGGCGGTGCGGTTGGGACCGGGAATTTCGAGCTGAAAAGTGAAACTTCGTTCGGTAGCATGGATTTTAACAATGTCACGGTAGTTGATCTCAACGGTGACGGTCATCAAGATGCTCTTGTTGCCGGTGATGTATCAAATACCGGATTCGCCAACGTGTTCTTGGGCAATGGAGACGGCAGCTTTCAAGCAGTAAGGAGCTTTGCCGCAGGAGATCGTGCGAGTTTTGATATTGATTACGGGGATTTCAATGGAGACGGTGTTCTCGATTTGGTGACTGCGGATCAAGACTCCTCAAGTCTTCGGGGAGAAGTGAGCGTTCTCCTCGGCAACGGCGACGGTAGCTTCAATTCAGCGCTGAAATACGCCACCTACGGCGGTCTCGCCGGAAGTAACGCCGAATTTGTAGAAGTTGGAGACGTCAATGGGGATGGAGTAGATGACATCGTTACTCAAGGGGGCGCAAGCTACGCTCACTCTTCCATATTACTCGGAAACGGTGACGGCTCTTTCAAAGCACGAGTGACGTACCATGACAACGTGTATCCACTGTATGGGTACAGTCGCGGGATAAAGCTCGTTGATCTTAACGGAGATTCTGCGCTTGATTTAGTTTCTCAGGTTGAACGAGATGGTGCGAACGGAAGCC
>CAYGNZ010000444.1:0-3218 GCA_964351345.1 uncultured Bdellovibrionales bacterium
CACTCGGAGTTTTACCGCTTGGCACGGGTAACGATTGTGCTCGAGCGCTCGGTATTCCACTCGATGTGGCTGAGGCCGTAAGCGTGCTGAAGACTGGGACCACGAGGAAAATGGACATCGCATGGGCTGAGTTTGACGAGCGAAAACACCTTTTCCTCAATTTCGCGTCGGGAGGCACCGTGGGAACTATTGGGGAGGAGATGTCTACTCTCGAGAAGCGTTTCTTTGGTCCACTTGCCTATTCTATCCGGGCGGTCGCATCTTTGATTGAACTAGAACCGTATGATCTTTCTCTAAGAATCGATGATGGCGAGGAGGAGGACTTTGAAGTGGTCAGCATTTTAATCGCGAATGGAGCCACCGTAGCCGGTGGGCATCCCGTCGTAGCACAGGCTTCTCCCTTTGACGGGCGAATAGACATGCTGCTGATAAAAGACCCATCGTTTTTTGAGATGTTTTCAATGGCGAGCTCGGTTTTAGTCGGCGAGACTGTAGAGAATGAAAAGGCGTTTTATCGTAGTGGCTCACACATTGAGCTTCGCGCTAAAGGCAAAGAAATGTCATTTTCTTTTGACGGGGAATGTGTCGGACATATGCCCAAAACTATTGAAGTAGAACCTAAGGCCCTGCGCGTTGTTACGCCTGCTACGTCTTCAGAGTAAGTAGCTACCACGCTAGGCTGAAACTTTCTTCTCCAATTCACAAAGCGCTGAATAAAGAGCCTCTAGTTCTTCCGCTTCGAGTACTCGAGCTTTTTTTTCAAAATAGACAGAGCCGTTTTTAAGGTTCAAAAACGAATCGTCTTGTTCCGCGGTAGCGGCAAGTAATGCTGCTCGCTTGTCTGAATCTAGATACGAAAGGGCACGCTCTTGGTCCGTGCAACAGACAACAAAAATATTATCAAACTCTTCGTCATTCGTTGCGAAAGCTTGCTCCTCAAGCGCTCGAGAGAGCGAGCCGACAAGGCCTCCAATCTCCCGGACCTCTAAACCATCTGGCTCGGGCTTCGACAAAGAGAGAGACATTCGCTTTTCTGTAATTCCCAACTCCGCGCCATCAGAACTCTCCGTTGAAGAGAGTAGCTCAAACTTGCACTCCCCGACCTTACCCCAGACTTTGGGTTGTGGTTCCGAAGAATACTCAAACCCATGCGCACGCGCGAATGCCCGCCAATGGTCGCGCTGACCAAGCCCATCTGTTTTGAAATACAGCAGCAGCAACAAGACACAGAGCAGCAATATCGCTAGAACGAAAAGATTCATAAGTGAGAAGACTCCTAGTTTTCGTATGTTACTTGTTAGCTAGAACCAGCATAGCTCAGCCGTCAAGTACTACCCTGTCCTGGATCAGAGAGAGATACCTGTCCTGAGTTCTTCTCAGCTCTACGCCTTGCTCACTCCTCAGCACCAAATTTGCTTTGTCCTCCATGCTCCGCTAGTTTCCTACCCTAATCTCCTAGCTTTTGCTCTCTCCTCAAATTAAACCTTACCGAGTAGTGGCGCCTTTTTTAGGACATGCTGACTTTCTTCCGCAGTCGTAAAGCGGGAAAGCCGGTTATTTTTACGGTTAGGAGTACGCAATGGAGGCTCTTGATATCTCTGCCCTCAGGGCAAAGCTTGCCCGGGCCTTACGAATCGAAACGATTGGCTCCAAACTTCTCTTCCCACTATTAGAGGAATGTGGAGTGAGTTTGGAAGAGCACGGTACCGAGATTCCCTCGTGTTTACTGATTCTCATTTATCCACGAGACGACATTCCTCACATGGTGTTCACACGACGCTCTCGGAAACTCCGCACTGCCCCAGGAAAACTAGTCCTGCCCGGTGGTAAGCGCGATCCCGGTGAAGACGATATCACCGCGGCTTTGCGCGAAGGGGGTGAAGAAGTGCAAGCCTTGGTCGAAAAAGATGAAGTGTTGGGAATGCTACCTGCATTCTTCCGATCGCTCGGCAAGCGCAGATTCCGCATCGCAACAATTATTGCACTTACTTCCACTCCACAGCAGTTCAAGCCCTGCGAGGATGAGGTGGAGGAGATTATTGAACTGCCGGTGGCAAGCTGGCTGCGCACTCCAGAGTCTAGCTCTGCGCTATTCCCAATGAGACCCGATGGTGAAACGCTCTCAGCGGGCAACGCCTTCGCGCTAGAGTACTTACGTCAATTGATGTTTATGGTTTGAAAGATAGGGCCCGGTATCAATCTTGATATCGGGCCCTGGAAAAGGCGTCACCTCGTTCTTATCTCCGAAAATTAGAATGTCCAGCGAGCGCACAAAGCTAGTTTAAAAAAGGAATTACTCATTCCCAAAAATGCACACATCGCTTCTCTATACATCTCGCCTCGGATTTCGAGTAACGCTCTAAGCAGCGCATTGGCGGAATGATGCAACCACTTTCACTGAACTCAGCTATCAATTGCTGAATTTCCGCCTTTTTACTTTTATGACCAACTGCGTAGCACGCAAAGCCAACAGCAGTCAGATGATCGCACTCTTGGTCATTCACGCAGGGAGTTTCACGCGCAAGCTCGATCTGAGCATAAATTCGATCTTTAATGTTGATACACTCTTCTCGCGACGACTCAGCGAAGGCGAGATTTGCCATGCTTGCCAGGAGCAAACCAATAGCGGCCAAAGTCCAGAGAGACGCTTCTTTCATTGGGAGATTACCCTCGTAAGAGTTTTTCTAATTTCCTATTAACCCGAAGCGAGTTTGCCTTGGAGTGAAGATACTCAAGTTCCCTTGCCGACGGCGCATTCACTGCAAGAATTCCCTCCGCATCCCTAAGGTCATGAGGCCCTCCTGCGTAGAGTTTAATTAAAATGAGCGCTTTCCAGTCAATAATGGGGAGTTCTAAAGTCTCAATCACTTCCAAGTGAACATTTTCAAACACAAGCGTTTCCCAGGCCGGATAGAATTGAAATAGCTGAACCTTTAAAGGCCCACTTGATATTTGTTCAAAGTAGCTAATAGATGCCGGTAAAGGATCGTGAATGCTTCCACGCAGCAGTGTCCCTTCAACAATTTCAGCAATCGGCTCTAAAGCACCCTCTGGAACCGAAACGGCAAAATCAATATCATCGGTAAATCGCGGCTGCCCCCAACGAGCAACGGCAAATCCTCCGATCAGCGCATAAGCCGTGAGCAGCTTTTCGCTACAAACATTTTCAAGTCGAGCAGAAATCTGAGCAAGAGCTTCTTGCATAGCTCATCACACCA
>CAYGNZ010000445.1:0-3210 GCA_964351345.1 uncultured Bdellovibrionales bacterium
CGATCCGATCATTGATCGCACTTTCATCGTCGGTTTCAGCCCAACTTCCGAGATGCCGCCAAACATAGCAGCGATCCCAAGAGCCAAGTTGCTCAACAAGCGAGGAAATAAAGTATGGCCGCCGCTCCGGCTCACCGGGGACTTCCCAACAGCGTTCATGTTCGGGGTTTGGTTTAAAGACAAGAGCAGCGGAATCGGGATACCTGTCGTCTAGGTCCATTCCATTTAAACGGGCCCAGTTTAGGAAATCAGATTCGGAGAGTGTTTTCATTGGGGACAAACTACCACAGTAACAAGCCCGTCGCAGCGATTTGTTGATGGCTTAACTCCGCTCAGGAAAAACCTCCGCAAATCTTTCATGCTCCCAGTCTATGCTCTCGTCTCGCAAGTATATCCCCATATCGTCAGGACCCTCATAAAGCTTCGCGTACACGCTTGCGACTACATCGGCTTCAAACTGAACCCACAGCATCGGGTATCGGAACCATTCAACTTTCCGCGTAAAGTGTAACACGTAGCGATCGCAGCTATCGGACAATCCTTGATATTTCCTCACGCAGTCCGTGTACTTCTTATCGAAAGGTTCTCCCAGAATTTCGATTACTCGAACTTCCGTCATACCCGGCTCGATTTGTCGAATAGAATTCAGCGTAACCGACTGGGAGAAACCGGAGTTTCGCATACTACGGTCGACACGGTAGATTGACAGCCAGCTCACAAGTAGTACCGCTGGTATTAGAAATTTGAAAGCACGTATTACCATGGCCTCCATCGACTTTTATCATTCAGCCGGAACTTCGCATTCGAACTTAAACAGAAAGAAGAGCTTTGCTCGCTATTTGCTAAAAGGGCTACTCTCTCTAATTCATCGAGCGTATCGGTCCGCGACCAAGCGGAATGTCCTCGGGGAGACCAAATTGCGTCGAAATGATCGCGTTGTTAGACGACAAACGAATATACCACTGTCCGACAATTGGAGGAAGGAGCGGGCGCCAAACTGCAAAATCATCAATACCGTCTCCGTCGTAGTCAAGGGGAACTGGAATATCACCAGGAAGTCCAAACTGAACAATCTTCGCTGCGGAGCAGTCAAACGCGGAACCAGATTCGCAAACGTACCAAGTGCCATTTGTTGGTCGCCAGACGACGAGATCGCTTTTTGAATCTCCGTCGTAATCGCCAACAAGTGGTATGTCCCCAGGAAGTCCCCACTGACGATGAATTGTCGTTCCCATATCGACCGATGAAAGAATACTAAAGTACTTGATGAACCATTCACCAGTGGAAGGACGCCATACTGCGAGATCCGAAACCCTATCTGCGTTCACGTCGAGAAGCATCGGAACATCACCCGGTAGTCCCCATTGATACGGGGTTGGGATAAGATGTACGGGATGGAGGGTCGGTATCTGATATGCACTCTCCTTGATGAACCACTCACCTGTTGCTCGTCTCCAGACATAAAGGTCGTCTTTATCGTCTCCATCCGCATTGCCAATTAGCGGGATATCGTCGGAAAGCCCGAACTGTTCGATTCGGAAATTTGAACACGTCGCCGCGGAGTTCTCATGCGAGTCGCAGGTGTACCAAGAACCATCTTCCGGTCGCCAAACTGCAAAATCAAGGACACCATCACCGTTGAAGTCTCCTGGCACAGGGATGTCACCGGGACGTCCCCACTGAGCTTGGGTGAGCTTGTCACCTTGACCAGAGTTAACCTGTCCGCTTGAAAACCAATGTCCCGAAGAGGGCCGCCAGACAGAAAGATGAGAAGTAGCTTCCGAATCAAAACTATTTTTGCATGCGCCTTTTGCATGAGGAAACAGTGTACTGTCTGTTCCAATATTGTATTGATACGCACTTGCTGTTTTTAAGTTCTCAAATATTGAATTGAAACGTGCAAGAGCCCCTCGATTTCTCGGTTGAGGAGTCCGTGAGAAGATATAGGTCTCATTTTGTTCGTCAACAACAAGACCAGCAGCCGATACGGAATAAATGAGGATGCCAAATCGGTAATGCGGTATTCTTTCATCGAGCAACTCCCCCAGCTGGGTGACAGAGCTGAGGCCAAGATCGGCACTCATGATACGCGAGCCGCTTCGGTTACCCGCCGAGAACCACTCAATCCAAGAAATTCTAGGAGAGGTACGAAAGACATGGAGACTCGGGAAGGAATTTATATCTTCTCCCTCGCGAAGTATCTCTCGATTGCTACCGTCAATATCAGCCCTGACTAACTTCGCCGTCTCGAAACCTACTTCTGTCCAATAAAGCTTCTGCGCTTCGGGAGCCACTGCAATTTTGTAGACGTCCGGAACATCTTGCGCCACGGTTTCCGTACGCTGATCTCCCAGGGAGAGAACGCGAATTGCTCCCGCATCTGGTTCCGTCCAGTAGAGCCTTTGATTGACCTGATCAAGTGCGAGTCCTTCCGGAGGGGAAGAGGTCGCGGCAAGTCTAACGAGCTGCTCTCCAGCAGTATTAGCCCTAAAAATGGCGTAACCATTCTCACTGCTAAAATAAATGTGCTCATCGTCAGAAGCGATCTCTCGAATGGTATTTGGCTCTGAATGTAGGATTGATGATTCAGAGTTTTGCAGATCAACCTCTAGGATTCTACCACCAGTGGTAATGCGACTTATGCCAGCGAGCACGTAAAGTTTCTGATAGCGACTTACTACGGCAATATCGAGCAACCTGGTGCTCCCTTGATACTCTACCTGCCTGTCCTCTCCATCGAGCATGCTACTCTCTACGGAGTTCGATCCGCTAAGCCAATAGATGCGCTCATGAGATTCATCGATTACGATACGCGACGCCTCTGCATCGCTCGCAACGACCTCCAATTCACTCCCATCAAGCTTTGCCCGCAGGATATCAGAGCCCCTCGCCCAATATAACTTTTGATCTACAGAACTAAAGGCAATAGCAGCGGTGTTCTGAAAGTTCAGCTCAGGTATGAGCACCTGTCCGGAAGCATCTAAGGGAGACCTCGTAATACCCCACGGCGTGCCGAAGTATATCTCTGCACCAGAGGGATTAGTTGCAATTTGAACCGAGCCGTTCACTCCTAACGTAAAGGGTAAGGCCTCGTTTTGGATAGTCGACGCAAGAATTTGTCCGGCGTTCCATAACAGTAAGTTATTCGCCTCGTCGATTGCGATGGCTTTCGGTGAAGACGCAGGACTTACCCGCATTACTTCCCTAACG
>CAYGNZ010000446.1:0-3208 GCA_964351345.1 uncultured Bdellovibrionales bacterium
CCATGCTGCAGCGAAAGTTTTTTCGAGAGCGAGCAGGAGCGCGGCTTGAGGCAGCGTTTGCGATACTTGGACTCTACGCCGCAGAACAAGCAAGCTTCTACTGGCAGCGAAAAAACGCCTTGCTCGACTCACAGGTCAGGCGGCAATTGTCGCTTGCTACAAGGGAGTGGTTCGATGCCTGGAATCGTGCGGATGCCCAGGCTCCCTTTGAGCAACTCTTTCGTTTCATTCGCGCGCAATCCTGGGATACCTGGTCACAGTATCCAGGCCTTACCTCTGCACAACGGCGAATTGATATTGCCGCACAGTGCGGATTTGTTGACCTCACGCAGCAAGGCTCTGTTGCGCTTGTCGATGCCTCCGTGCAATACCTCCAGCGTCTGAATCGCCGTTTCTAGGCTTTCCCCGGCTTTTTTGTTGTCGAGATCCTCAGAGCAGACTAAACTTGCAGCTATTCCGCTTGCCAAGCATCAAATCCTAGGTAAGCGCCGTATCTCTGTAACTCCCAATATTTTTTTGCCATGCTGACAAGCCACGAGCTGCCAGAGAATACCTCAGACCTGAGTGGGTTCGTCGCTGAGATGGACGAGTTAAAGCGTGAGGCTCAAGAGAGCCTAAACTACGCAGATTTTCTTCACTTGAAGAAATTCGAGCGTCTCGGTCGAGTGTTCAGTTTTCTGGGATACGCGACCGCATGGATATTTCCCAATCCGCTCTCGATCATTTTTATCAGCCAGGGAATCATTACGCGTTGGCTGCTGATGCACCACATCGGCCACGGTGGGTATGATAAGGTTCCCGGTGTGCCCAAACGCTATACCAGTAAACACTTTGCGATGGGTTGGCGACGATTCGTCGATTGGTTTGATTGGATAGACCCAGAAGCATGGAACTGTGAGCATAATATTTTGCATCACTACCATACGGGTGAGCATGGAGATCCGGATCTGGTTGAAGATCATGCAGAGTTTTTGCGGCAGATGAATTGCCCCAAGCCACTGAAGTATCTGGCCCTCTTCCTGTTTGGTATGACGTGGAAGTTCATTTACTACGCGCCGAACACCCTCAGTGCGCTTCACTCCTATAAACAGCGCACCGCATCAAAAGGGCACACCTATCACATTACGTTTGCGAATTTTCTTGATCTCCGAAAGCCCCTGTCGCGCAAACTGTGGTTTCATTGTTATCTCCCGTACGCGCTCCTGCACTTCGTTCTTATTCCCTTGCTCTTTTTACCCTTGGGGACTACCGCGGTATTCTATTTCTTAATTAATCGTGTGCTTGCCGAAGCTCTGACAAACTTCCACACCTACATGATCATCACACCAAATCATTCTGGTGAGGATTTGTATCGATTCGAGCAGCATTTTAAGGGCAAGCGAGGGTTTTATCTCAACCAAGTACTCGGCACGGTCAATTACCACACGGGAACAGACCTGATTGACTATCCGCAGATGTGGTTAAACTATCAAATAGAACATCATCTGTTTCCCAATCTTCCCATGACGACCTATCAGCGTATCCAGCCGAGAGTCAGAGACATCTGCGAGAAACATGGCGTTCCTTATATACAGGAAAGTATCTTTCTTCGTTTCAAAAAGTTTATCGATATCTGTGTCGGTGATGCCTCGATGCTACGTCGTTAGAGGTAGTGCCGAACTCATGAGGTGAGGGCCTGATGCATTCAACTAATTTCCAAAGCCTCTCCGCGCAGGCAATGCAACTTCAGCGAGTGATCTGGTTTGCACTCAATGGCTCAATTCTACTCTACCTGGTGATCCCGTTTATCGTTCCGCCAATGGGCGAGACTTCATCTTGGCAATCGATGGAACTGCTTTTTTATCTGTTTGGATTTGTCGCTGCGGCTTCATGTTTTGCCTTACGGCAATACTTTTTCTCCAAGGACAGCATTCGTTCGCGACTTGCAACTCCGGTCACCGCAGAGAGTCTCGCCGCAACACAGGCACGCCCTGGTGAAGATACCTCTGAAAAGCTTGAGCAGCTCAAAGAGCTCGACGACTACGAGCTGAGGCTACTGAGCTTATTACGCTGGAGTTTGATGCCAAACATTATTTGCTGGGCCCTGATAGAATCAATTGCCGTGCTCGGTTTGGTATTTTCGCTACTAAGCGGGCAGGCAAGTAACGTGGTGCCCTTTGTGGTCATTGCTCTCCTGTTGAATTTGCAATGTTTCCCTCGTCTGGACCGCCTCAGCGAGCAGGCGAAAATGTCCCGAATCTAAGCCCATTTTCCCTCCGCCTCAGCGTTTTCCCCTCTAAATGAATAGGCTGGCAGCTTGTGCGTCAGTAGGCCGAAATACTTTTGACGCGTGTGGAGAATAGGAGTAGGACACGCGAGCAATTTCAATCACGGTAGAGGAGTATTGTCTGTCGCCGATGCTGCCAAGGAAGTAGCCTCAGCGGACAGTCCTTATCCCAAGGTTTTGCCTGGAGGTTTCTTAGTTTGTGCGCCACCGGAGTAGGTACTCTCACATACCCAATTTCCTTCCGAGGGAACAAAGAGCAAAGGGTCACTCGTTGAACTGCCGCAGGTTCTACGGGCGACCCTTTCTTAGTTTACTCGTGATACGGAGATTGAAGATTTGATTAGTTCGTATGAGAGAGAGGATGACCCCTCATGCACCCTACTTACTCGTGCTACTCCCGCGCTTGCACTTGTTGCAGCCGCGTTTCAAGCTGAACTCGGAAATACCGAATTGCTTGTCACCCGATCAGAGAGCTTTGCCGATGTGCAGCCCTCGGAATGGGGAACACTCAAAACGGTAATTTGGATCGATTTCGCCCGAGATGTCTTGCTGGGAACCGTTCAGGAGCCAGCGATTCCCTAGGTGAATGAGATACGTGAACGAGGACATCAACTTTTGATGATTCCTGGTTTGCGAGCAGAGCGTCCTGCAACGAGCGAGAATGCGATGTTCCCACGAAGCTTTCGCACGCTGATGGGGAATTATTTTTTAGATCGCTCTGCGGCAACTGCGAATCTCGCACTTGCGGCGGACTATCTACTCTACCCTGAGTATGTGAGAAGCAATGCCCTTGCGAAGTTTCTTGCGCGCTCTGCCTATGATTCGATGCAACATCTTTGTGTCCCAAGAGTAGCGTGTGACCCACGGATGTTTGCCGACGAGATTAGGCGCCTTCGTCAGCTTGCGATTCGTTTTCAGTAAGTGTGGTTGATTCACTAAACC
>CAYGNZ010000447.1:0-1018 GCA_964351345.1 uncultured Bdellovibrionales bacterium
CTCGTTCCAATTTTAGTCTCCCTCAGTATTTTTGTGGCCTGTCAGCGGGAGTCTCGTCCTGCTGGTGGAGCAGCCTCCTCACCTCTGGGAGCACCGCAATATTCAAATGCAGCGAGTGTGTCTGCAGTGAAAACAGTAAGCTACGTGACTGAGGTAGCACCACGCTCTGATGATGCACCGGCGGTGCTTGATCCCGCCGCGCTCTACACGCAAAATTGTGCTGCCTGTCATCAGGCGACCGGTCAGGGAATCCCCTCAGTCTTTCCTCCTTTGGCGAAAAGCCCTTATGTCCAATCTGAAAACGTGGAGCGAATGGCTTCGATTATGCTCTACGGACTTGCGGGACCCATTACGGTTCTCGGTCAGCAGTACAATAGTGCGATGGTTGGTCTTGGCTCCACCTTAAGTGATGAGCAGCTTTCCGCTATCTCTGGGTATGTTCGCTCCAATTGGGGCAACGATGCTCCTCCAATTGCAGTCGAAGTGTTTGCGGCGATGCGAGAGAAGTGGGCAACCAGAGGACCGTTCAATATTCAAGAGCTTGGTGCGGAAGAGTAGTGGTTCGAGTACGATTTGCGCCCAGTCCTACTGGGCCGCTTCATATTGGTGGTGCCAGAACGGCGCTGTTTAATTACATTCTCGCAAAAAAGCTCGGCGGTACCTTCGTTCTTCGTATTGAAGATACCGATCTAGAGCGCTCTACGAGCGAATTCGAGGCCGATATTCTAGCCTCTTTACGTTGGCTAGGGCTTGATTGGGATGAAGGTCCTGAAAAGGGTGGGCCGTTTGAGCCGTATCGGCAGAAACAGCGCCAGGGTCGGCACCTTGAACTTGCCAAGAAATTACAAGACGAGGACAAAGCGTATCTCGATGAAGAAGGAGTGGTGCGATTGCGCTATCCGAAAGAGGAGATTGTCGTTGATGATCTCGTCTGCGGTGAGTGTCGATTTAAGCCAGAAGCCTTAGGGAATGAACCAGTCACTGTTCGTTCCGACGGCACTCCTACGTTTCATCTCGC
>CAYGNZ010000447.1:1028-3208 GCA_964351345.1 uncultured Bdellovibrionales bacterium
TGACGACATGGATATGAATATTACCCACGTCGTTCGCGGGCAAGACCATCTGACCAATACTGCTAAACATGTCGTGCTTTTTGAAGCGCTGGGCACTCCCTTGCCAAGTTTTGCCCATCTCCCTCTGATTCATGGCGAGGATGGATCAAAGCTTTCAAAAAGAAACTCCCAAGGGATGACCACGGTGAATGATTTTCGGGAAGCCGGCTACCTCCCCGAAGCCTTGGTGAACTTCCTTGTGTTGCTTGGCTGGTCCCATCCTGACGAACAGGAGCAGCTCACAATCGAAGAAGCAATCGCAGCGTTCGATCTGAAACGAATTAATCAAACGGCGGCGAAATTTGAATTTCCTAAACTGAACTTTCTCAATTCCTGGTGGATAAAGCATCTTCCCGAGGAGCGAATTGCAGCGGATGCGCGGCGTTTTGCGTTAGACTACGAAGAGAGTATCGCTCAGCGCGGGGAGGGGTACTGGCAGGAGGCCATCGCGCAACGTCGGCATCAACTTACCACCTTAGCTGATGTGAATGACTATGCAGAGCTGTTGTTCTCTTTAGCGCTTGAGCTTGACCCTGCAGCAAAGGAGCGCTTCTCGCCACCCGAGGCCCAAGAGGGATTCCAGACTGTGGTGACGGCATGGAGAGAGCAACTTGAGCAACAGCCGCTTGAAGATGGGCGTGACTGCTACACCGCGGAGCAGTTTAAGGCGATGCTGAAGACCTTGAAAAAATCTCTTCCCGTTGATGCAAAGACCGTATTTCAGTCGCTGCGTGTTGCCGTTACTGGTGCGCTTTCTGGCCCCGACCTTGATGTGCTCGTTCCTCTTGTCACAAGAAACACTCTGCGTGAGCGTGCCGAAGGTATGCAGCAACTCTTAGCCTAAGCGTCAATGAAGCGAGGGACGAACTAGTGAAGAATCGACCTACCGCGCTTGATGTCGCGGCGAATGTGGAGTTGGAGCAGATCTCAGTTGCACGGCACCCTACGGGCGCTTGGGCGATAATTGTGGTGCACGATACCACCCGCGGTCCCGCACTCGGTGGTTGCCGAATGGGACTCTACGAGAATCTTGATGCTGCGGTAGAAGATGCAATCGGATTGGCCGAAGGCATGACCTATAAGAACGCTCTTGCGGATCTACCTCTTGGTGGAGGAAAGAGTGTTCTCTTTGTCGACCGAAATATCAAGCAAGGTCGAGAAGCATTGTTCCGCTGGTTTGCAGAGCGAGTCAATGAGTTCGCTGGACGGTATATCACTGCGGAAGATATGGGGACTCGGGTTGCTGACATAGAAGTAATACGAGAGGTCAGCACATTTGTTTCTGGTAGTGACCCGGCTCGAGGTGGGGGAGGTGATCCATCACCGTGGACCGCGCTGGGCGTATTCCAAGGAATGCGCGCCTGTTTGGAGCGACTGGAAGGAAGTGAAGACTTCTCAGGGAAAACCGTCGCAATTCAAGGTGTGGGAAATGTGGGCTCATATTTGCTACAGCATCTTCATGCCGCAGGTGCACGGCTGCTTCTTGCTGATCCAAATTCGAAGCGACTGAGTGAATTATGCAAAAAGTATGGTGCCGAAGAAGTCTCGGTGAGTGAAATACTTACCCGTGAGTGCGATATTCTTGCGCCTTGTGCGGTGAGCCATGTGCTGACTCGCGAGCTTGTTCCGAAGCTTCGCTGTCGAGTTGTTGCTGGCGCTGCAAATATTCAGCTCGCAGAACCCGAGGTGGATCGATTACTTCATGAAGCGGGCATTCTCTACGCCCCTGATTTTGCCATCAACTCTGGCGGCGTGATACTCTGTGCTGATGAGCTAGAAGAGGGTGGTTTCTCAGAGGATCGTGTGCGGGGGAGAGTGCTTCGAATTTACGAGACGATAAAAAATGTATTTTCCGAAGCGGATGCTCGATCCATTTTGCCGGGAGAAGCCGCACTCCTTCTTGCGAAACAAAATATCGTTCCTGCTCACCATCACGGCTAAAGCTGTACGCGTCGCTCGCTTCAACGCGTAGGTGAGTGGAAATTGCATCGATTCACCATGAGAGCAGTTATCCTGTGGCGCTTGAACATTTTTCTCTTGTTGATGACTCAACACCGTTTCGGCTCAGTAGCGGCAACACACCCGCAGGCGATCAACCGCGCGCTATCGAGCAGATACTGAACTACCTCAAGCAGGAACGG
>CAYGNZ010000448.1:0-1311 GCA_964351345.1 uncultured Bdellovibrionales bacterium
CGACAATTCGTCCAAACCGGCGGCCTTGCGATTGAAGATTCAGTACGAACCCAAAACTACGCGGTCGGCCTGGATGGTCAGCGCCATTCTGTATGGAATCCAGGACAAGCCACTTTTTTCCTACCTTTTGCAGGCTTAGGGAGACTGCTCACGGCCAGTGGCTTGCTCAGCGCAAAGCTTGCCGACTTATCGATGCAGTTTCTCGTTTCGGTGGTATTTTTCCCACTTATCGGAGCGGCGGTAGTACTCTTCAGTTACCGACTTCTCTGCTCACTAGGCTATTCGACCCGAAGCTCTGGACTCACCGCGCTCTCCATCGGCCTACTCTCTCCGATGTTTCACTACTCGGTGAATACTCAGGAAGAGAGCCAAGTTGCGCTGATACTGATTTTGGCTATTGGATTGTTACAGAACTTTCGCGGAAGGCATACGGTACTCTCTCGTGCCTCGGCGTGCGCACTATTTGGACTCTCTATTTACATCCGCTCATCTGCCCTTCCCGTGGTGCTTCCTCTGTATGTGCTGGCCTCTCTCGATGAAGTGGTCAATGCCTCCAAGGAAAAACGAGTTCACGCCTTGCTTCAATGGATAGCCGCGGGTTGCCTCGGTACCGCACCCTTTGTCGCCGCTGTGTGCCTTCACAATTACGTTCGATTCGGCGACATCTTTGAACATGGGTATCAAGATGCAGTCTTTAGGAGATATGGCCTCACCGAGCTTTTTGCTGCTCGTCCTCTTCCAACAATCGCGGCAGTGCTTTTCAGCCCGGGAAAGGGATTGCTTTGGTATTCTCCTGTGTTGCTTGTCGCCCTCCTCGGCGTCCGCGCAATGTTTCGCAGATTTCCTTTTCTAATGATGCTTTGCGGGTTTGCCGCTCTGGGAAGTCTTGTGTTCAATTCGTTCTTCACTATTTGGGCAGGAGATCTCGCCTGGGGCCCGCGATTTCAAACCTCGATTATACCTCTTCTCTTGCTACCGCTTGCCGAGGTCTACTCAACAAGCCTTCAAGGTGTGAAACGGATATTTGTTGGTAGCGTGTTGGTGCTGAGTTTGTTCGTACAATGCGCCGCGGTCGTTTATAATTTTAATTTGGAGTTTTGGCAGAATCCGCTCCATGGGCCCGTTCCTGATGACTACACTTGGCACCTTGATCAATCCCATCTCCTTCTTCGATTCGAAAATATCGCTCTCCACGCACGCGGGGAGCCAAAGCTAGACGTCGTAAAGTTTGAGAACGAAGATCGGCATGTCGATAGGGTAAATCGTAGCGTCAAGCAATTGCGTATTGCACACAGTCTGAACTTCTTTCCG
>CAYGNZ010000448.1:1341-3206 GCA_964351345.1 uncultured Bdellovibrionales bacterium
AAGGCTCAGGCGCTGCTTGGCTCCCGAAGAGGAATATTGACTACCTTATTCTGTCTTTGGTTCACCCTAGGTATTGCTCTGCTCTTCTTTGCGTCGCTGTTGTTTCGGCGTTTTGAGTCCTTGAAGCTTAAGAGCAGCGCTATTTGACGCCCCTCGAGAGCTGGTGTAGTTTTCCTACCGAAATACAGCCTGTTATTGACCTGTTTAATTCTGGACACTTACCCTGCCTTGAAGCCATTCCGAGTTGCACATATCGCTACCCAATGGGGCTTGTCCGGAGTCGGAAAGGCCCCTCAGCTCTATCTTTCCGCGCTCGATCCCCAGTATTTCGCCGGGGAAGCGGTCGCGATTGGTGAAAAAGCTTGTGCGCGTTTCGATGTGCTGGAGAAAAACGGCATTCCTTGCCACGTGATTGCCTCTGAACAACTCTCAGAATTTCTCCGCAAGCAGCAATACTCCGTCCTTCACATTCACCGAACCGGAAAGCATGATCGATGGTGGGATGAAATTCTTTCGCGGGTGGTGGAGGCAGAAGTCCCTGTTATCTACGAGACAAACATTTTTGGCCGCGCAGATACCTCAAAGACTCCAGAGCATTTTTCGAAGCAGTTTCACATTTCTCTCAGCGCATACCTCAAGCACCAACGAGAGCTGCGTGCTGCTCGCCTCGAGCGCTCTGAGAAACAACACGTACTCTACTATCCAATCGAAGAGTCTCCGAAAGTTGACGCCGCGGAAAAGAAGGCTGCTCGCAGTGCGTATGGTATTCCGGAAGACGCGCTCGTGCTTACCAGAGTTGGTCGAGCGGATATTCGAAAGTGGAGCGATCTCTACTTTGAAGTATTTGATCAGCTTCATCGGCAGGGAATAGAGTTTTGGTTCCTCTGTCGCTCTGCACCCAAATCACGAATAGAGAAACTAAAGCAACGGCCGTATGGCGAACGATGCATTTTTTTGGAAGAATCGAGTAATCCCGCTGACGTGCGCCAAACCTTTGCTGCGGCAGATATTTGCGCTCATTCATCACGAATAGGAGAGTCCTTCGGTTATGGAATCGCCGAAGCGATGCTTCTTGGCCTACCAGTGGTCGTGGACAGCACCCCATGGGCAGATAACGCCCAAATAGAGCTCGTGGAACACGGCGTGTCGGGATTTGTCTGTAATACGGCGAAAGATTTCGCCGCTCGAATCCAGGAGCTGGCTTCGGATCCCAGCAAGGCTCAAGTATTTGGAGAAAAAGGTAGAGCCAAAGTCCTTTGCGAGTATGATATTACCCCTATCGCCCGAAGCTTGATGTACCACATGGCGAGTTCACTACAAGCGATCGGCCTCTGGTCTGAAAAGATTCCTCAAACCTGGCTCGCATTTCCTTCTCAAGCCAGAGAAAGGCAATTTGCCGATGAGTACCGTGCGAGGCTTGAGGCTCCCCCTGGCCATGCTCCCCGCTCTCCCCTTCTTGGACGAATCGGGTATCGCGGGACTCAGGGCCTGTATTGGCTATTAAAAGACGGAGTTGAGTTGGTAAACCGTAAAATTCGCACCCGTCTGTTACGGCCGTAACGCTACTCTGTGTATCCGCCAACGTCACACGCAGTGAATCAAGACCTTGCGACGTTCCAGCGAATGAGAACATCAAACATTCTATCTGGTCGTAGCCGGCAATAATTTGCTACTCTGGAACGACTTCATGCTTATTGAACTATTCTCAACTCGATGATGATTGCTTTAATTGATCTAGGAACAAATTCGATTCGGCTGGATGTGTATAGCGTCGATGCCGAACGAGAGTCTGAGCGTTTACATCGAGAGAAAGTGATGGTGCGACTTGGTGAGGGTGTGTTCCAACTTGGTCACCTTCAAAAAGA
>CAYGNZ010000449.1:0-3180 GCA_964351345.1 uncultured Bdellovibrionales bacterium
GTAGTTTCGGTGGTGCAAAGTAAGCGCGACGGGAGCGAACGCAAATTTAAGTTGCCAAAACGATGTCCCGTTTGTGGTGGAGAGGTGCACCGAGAGAGTGATACGGATGTGGCGCTCCGCTGTGCGAACCCTCGTTGTTCAGCAAAACTCGTTCAGCGCTTGAAGCATTTTGTTTCACGTAAAGCCTTCGACATTGATTCCTTTGGAGAAAAGCTTATCCAGCAGCTTGTCGAACATAAACTGCTCGGTTCCTTGTCCGATATCTTTCGCTTAGAAATTGCGGATCTTGAACCCTTGGAGCGAATGGGACAAAAGTCCGCGGAGAACGTAGTCGCCGCTATCGAGAAAAGTCGAGATGTCCCATTTGACCGCTTTATTTATGCCCTCGGTATTCGACATGTTGGTGACCAGACGGCGCGAGTGCTCGCCGAATCGCTTGGAACTCTCGATCGGCTATTTTCGGTTTCAGCCGAGGAACTCGAAGAGATTCAGGATGTCGGGCCCAAAGTTGCTGAATCAATACTTACCTTCCTTGCTGATACGCAGGAGCGCGCTACGATTGAAGAGTTGCTTCAACGCGGTGTGCGCATCGCAAGTCCGCAGCGACAATCAGAGGGATTGACTGTTTCAACTGCCTTTCAAGATGAAACGGTTGTGGTGACGGGCACGCTTGAGTCAATGACAAGGGAAGAAGCGAATGCGGCGGTCGTGGCCGCAGGGGGAAAAGCCACTGGTTCCGTTTCAAAATCCACCACCATCCTTATTGCGGGTGAAAAAGCCGGTTCCAAACGCAAAAAAGCAGAAGCCTTAGGTATTCCGATTTTAAGTGAGAGTGAGTTTATCAAGCGCTTAGAGGGTTAACTACGCTCGGAAGACTTGTTCCTTGTGAGTTCATGGAATAGTTGCGCTAACTTCGCCCGAAGCGATGCGACACTCTCGTTATTCTCGATGACATAATCTGCAAGCTCGCGTTTTTCCTCGACCGACATTTGCGCGTTCAGGCGTTTCTCTACTTCCGCCACAGAGAGCCCATCTCGCCTGCGAACGCGATCGAGGCAAATACTGCGATCCGCCGCGATGAGCAAGGAAGCAGAGAACCCCAGAGTATGAAGTTTCTTTTCGAAAAGAAGCGGACAATCGTAGACAATGAGTGCAGGCTTCTCCTCGAGGGCCGCGCTGAATAGTTCATTCGCTCGCTGTTGAATACGAGGGTGGGTTATTGACTCGAGTTTTTCGAGTGCCTCGCGGTCAGAGAACACGATCTCGCCTAGTTTTTTACGATCAAGTGCTCCCTTAGAGCTGAGTACTTCTCTGCCAAATACTTGAGTAATTTCATGCAAACCAGGGCTGCCGACAGCGACTACCTCGCGGGCGATGGTATCGGCTGAGATGATTACCGCACCTAAATCTGCAAGAATAGCGGCAGCAGTAGATTTTCCCGAGCCCATTGTCCCCGTCAGAGCAAGTACAGAGCCACGAGGATTGCTTTTATCCTGCTCAGTATCTTTTACCGATTGGCTAGGATTAGCGCCTTGAGAATGGTGCGGAGAGTCAGACATTCTGATACAAAACGGGGTTCACAATCTTAGCTCAGCTTACCACGCGCTCAGCGGGTAAGGGCGGGTTTCTAGGTGCCTGGAGGCAAGAAGCGGAATCTGTCTCATCGCGCCGGGTCTTTTGGCGTTTCGGAGTCATTACGGCTGCCTTGGTAGTGTAGTCGCTTCTCAGGTCTCCGTCGACATGAAAGCTTGGAGAAAAGACCTTAAAATGTAAGTAGGAAAAGGTATGTTTGAGTGGCTGCGTAGTGCAGGAAAAGAGGAATCATCACAGGCGAAGGCATCGCAAGAGAGTCATTTAGAAGAAGCTTCTAGGAGCATGACAAGTATGGACGAGAAGGAAGTGATTGAATCGGAAGCCGAAGAAAGTGAGGTGCCCGAGGGGAAAGAGAACTCAGCGGTAGAGCTTCAAAGCGACGGTGCCGATGCGCTTGAGGAGCAGGAAGAGCAAGAGGAGGAGGAAGAGGAAAGCGAGGAGAGTGCTGAGGCTGATGATCCTGATTCCGCGCTCCATCAATTTGAGCATGATGACCCACTGGGGCCAGGGTATGACTTAGATGCGGGCGAGTTAATCGATCAGCAAGAGACCCATTTGCCTTGGCAAACAGATGTCTCTACCCCAAAGGAGTTTTTTACTACCGAGCTGCTGTATCGATTTGATGTGGTAGAGCCTGCCGAGCGTGAGCTTTTTGATGGCACGTACCGAATTGAGCTCTCTGGTGATGAATCACTTACCTGGAGTGTGGGCGTTGGCGAGGATTTATCGGTGAGTAATTCTAAGCAAGATGCAGAAATAGTCTTTCAGCTTTCTGAGACTGATTTCATGGAATTGGTCAATGGGCGCTTAAATCCGCAATTAGCGATTCTCGCGCAGAAGATGAAAGTCATCGGTGATGTGCGTAAGGCCATTTTGTTTCAGGAACTATTAATTCCCGCCCCAGAATAGGTAGTCAGAGAATGAGTAGTAGCCCGCTGGTGTCGCTTCCCACTACCGTTGAAGCAAGAACCCGTTTGCCCGAATGGTTGCGACGACCGGCCGGGTCTGCTGCTGAGACTGCGGACCTCAAACGAATGTTACGGGGGGCTGGCTTGCACACGGTGTGTGAGGAGGCGCGATGCCCTAATATCGCTGAATGCTTTGGACGCGGCACTGCGACATTTATGATTCTTGGCGATGTGTGTACACGGGGCTGTCGATTCTGCTCGGTGCATACAGGAAAGCCGCAATTTGCGCCGCAAGAGTTTCAGCGAGAGGCTGAGGAGCTTGCCGAGGCGGCAGAAAAACTCAAGCTTCGACATGTGGTGATTACCTCAGTTGCGCGCGATGACTTAGCGGATGGGGGTGCAAGTGGCTTTGTCGCCTCAATAGAGGCAGTCCGTGCTCGACTTCCCCATGCAAGTATTGAAGTCCTCACACCGGACTTTCGCGGAAATGAGGCGGCGATCGCAGCCGTGGTGGCAGCACGCCCGACCATCCTGAATCATAATTTAGAGACCGTGCCTCGACTGTATCGACGTGTGCGACCGGGTTCAAACTATCAGCGCTCTCTGCGCTTTTTGCAGTTTGCCAAGACGCTCGATGGGAAGGTGCAGACAAAGACAGGAATTATGCTGGGCTTAGGTG
>CAYGNZ010000450.1:0-3177 GCA_964351345.1 uncultured Bdellovibrionales bacterium
CACCGTGCATATTCCCGTGGTCCGTGACGGCCACTGCTGGTTGTTTGAGCTCTTTGGCTTTTGAGACAAGTTCTTTGAGCTTAATCGCCCCATCTAAGACACTGAACTGACTATGTAGATGCAGATGTACGAACTGCTCCATGAACGCTTTACTCCTAAGCGGCTAAAATCACATTACTTCTCCACTCTGTAGCCTGTCACAATACCATCGAGCGAGAAGAGGACGCAAAGAGGGATTACGGATTTTTTCATTGGTGCTGCACAATACTTCGCAGCACGGTGCCCACTGCGGAGGCAGGAAGAAGTCGAGTAATTTTGTGGATTTTGCCGCAAGAAAAAACTCCTCCCGCAACGACGCCGCGGGAGGAGCGGACCTAAGAACAGCCTGCGGCGATTCCAACTACTTTTGCCATGGGCTCCGGTAGTGAGGAATTAAAGCAGAACGTCGAGGTGCCCTGAGCGTGGTAAGAACTCGCCGACCAATCCTGCGTGCCCACCTCTTGTAAGGCGAGCGCGACTCCTTTGCTGGCGACAAACCCAGGTAACTCCGTCGCTGAGCTGGAGTAGGATTCGTTGTCAAGAAAGTATGCCTCCTGAGCAACCGCGACGTTGCGCAGATCGCTCTGTGCGACTGCATCATACGCTCTTGCTCGATACTCTTTGAATTGAGGAATCGCGATACTGGCAAGAATCCCGACAATAGTAACCACGACGAGAAGCTCAATAAGAGTGAAACCTCTCTGTGCATGTACACGTCCCATCTTGAGCACCTGACTATGGATTCAACAGGCGTTTGAGCGACTCCGAGGAGCGAAACCGTGGATAGCGTTTCGCGGGAATTGCGAGCTGCTCACCTGTTTTTGGGTTGCGTCCCGTTCTCGCTGCTCGCTGTTTGGCATAGAACGTTCCAAAGGAACGAACTTGCACCTCTCGCCCGGCTTGAAGCTCTTTACTAATATGTTCAAAAACTTGCTTCATTGCTCCTGAGAGCTCTGCGTCCATGGGGCGAGAGCTTGCCGCTTCCGCCAAACACACGCTGCTCCACAGCAACACGCTACAACAAAGCGAGGAAGAAAGTAGTACTGTTTTCATTGTATCGATTACCAGATTCTGCATCAGTAAACCGAACTGAGCTGCCTGCACACAGGCAGACACAAACGCTCAGTTCAAGAGCATAGGTAATCGTCGGGGATGAGGAATTGTTGCGTTTCGCTCTCAGTTCTCTACTGAAAGCGACGGTAGACTTCAGGCATCAGCGATGTTGAGCGCGCCGCAGTGACGAGCTGCTCGGCAGTGCGAGCCAGCCGCGTTCTCTCGGTTTTCAAGCAATACGCGTTTGCCCCCGTCTGCAGAATCGTCTCTTCATGATGATTTGGATCTGCACTAAAACAGAGTACGGGTAATTTCTCTTGATTGCCAGAACGTCGAAGCTGAGCAATAAATTCAGTGCCATCAATTTGCGGCATATTGATATCGCAAATGACTAAGTCAAAGTGTAGCTCGGAGAGAATTTCTTTGGCTTCTTCCGCACTCTCTGCGGTCACCACATTCATGTTGAGCTTTTGAAAGAAAAACTTAAACAATGAGCGCTGGTCGTAGTCGTCTTCAACCAGCAAAACAAGCGGCTGCTGCGTGCAGTTATCAGTTGGGGTGGGTAACTTCTCAAACATCTCAAAACTCCTCGGTACAACCTTCTGATCATATCCTATTGATCACTATCTTTAAGAGTAATCGACGTATTGTATTGTAATCTTTACCGAAAAATTTCCGCGCTGTTTTACAGACTTTTGTGCCGTGTTTAGGCATTTCCAGCACCTTGCGGCTGCAATACCCAGGGCGAAACGCCGCGCAAAATCAGTACACGAAGCGTGCAGACAAAACGTGAGTAACTTTGTCGGTTTTTGGGCGCTGCACTAGGTGCGGTTTAGTTTAACACCCGTCGAGACACGAGTTCTTTAATTCCAGCAAATCCTGGTTCAGTGAGCTTCACTTTCGCCGAACGACTCCCTACCTGCCCTAAGGCACTGGCGTTAGAAAAAGAGAAGAAGTTAAACCCACCATCAGGCCAGCGAGAACGGAAAAACTCAGGCGCTTCCGGATGAATGAGATCAAACGAATGAATACCGAACTCTTCAACCAAGGTCGGGATTGCGAGTTTTCGAAACGGGGTCTTATCAACCCGGCTTGGAATGACCACCCCGCCGTTACTCTCGATGGTTTCGAGAACCTGAGAAAAAGGCTTACGAATCACAAAATCGCTACGCCCTTGTGCCCATTCAGGCACGTTGAGCAGCTCAAGCACAGAAAACAATTCAGCACTCGTTTTTTCCTCAGGGAAAAGTGCGATAATAGACACTTCGTCACAACCGCCAACCTCACACAGCAGGTCAAGACCAGGGATCATACTCAGCGTGGTCCCTTCCGCTAACTCCCGTAGCACATCGACGTAAGAAGCATTATTGTAGTCCGTAATCGCAATCGCTTGCAGCCCTTTCACTCGAGCTAAACGAACCAGTGCGGGAGCAGGGTCGACTCCACCGGTCGAAAAGAAACCTTCCGACGCGGGCGTATGAATTCTTAAGTCAATTTCGTATTTCTTTCCTTTTCGCGGTGGGCGAGCGAGGAAACTTGTTTTCTTGCCACGAGCTTTCTCTTTTGCCGCACGAATTGCCTTATTGCGTTTTGCCGCCTCTCGAAATGGCTTCAAGGATGCCATCGATGGGGAAATCATGTTCTGCCGCAACTTCTCCTCTTCCGCACTCAAGGTTTTCTCTGTCGCTGCTGCGGGTGCTGCTTTTGCCGAAGTTTTCTTCTTTCGGATTGGCTTTTTTACCGCCGCACTTGCGCTCTTTGCCGCAACTGCCTTTTTCTTCGTCGGAGCCTTCTTCTTTTCAGTAGCGTTTTTCTTGGCTGAAGCTTTCTTTGCAGGAGTTGCCTTTTTGGCTATCGCTTTCGTTGCAGTCTTTTTACCTGCGGCTTTCTTCGCCGTCGACTTCGCCTTACTTTGCGCGGTCTTCTTTTTTGCCGTAGACTTTTTCTTTGGAGCGGCGGCGGTCTTTTTCTTCTTTGCCGCAGCCGTCTTTTTTACCGCTTTTTTCTTCGCGGATTGTTTCGCAGTTGCGGCTTTTGTTTTCGCGCTGGCTTTTTTCTTCGCCGCAGCTTTCTTTTTCGACTTTG
>CAYGNZ010000451.1:0-330 GCA_964351345.1 uncultured Bdellovibrionales bacterium
GCGTTGAGGGTATTTTCTTTGCAACGGGAATGAGCCCACCGCTCCTCCAAGACGTTTTCTGCCGATAGACTTTTTTTACAGTATGATCTTCCTCCTGAAGCTCACCCTTGTGCCCCTGTTCCTTGGACTTGCAAGTTTGGCAGGTCGCGTATGGGGGCACGCGGTAAGTGGTTGGCTTGCCGCCCTTCCTATTATTGCCGGCCCCATCGTCTTTATTCTAACTCTTGAGCGAGGATTGGAGTTCGGGGCTGAGGCCTCTGTCGGAACGCTTCTTGGATTGATCGGACTTTCCTCCTTTTGTCTGGCGTATTCGATACTTTCCACGAAGCT
>CAYGNZ010000451.1:368-3174 GCA_964351345.1 uncultured Bdellovibrionales bacterium
GTTGGGCAGTTTTTGGTGTGGTGACATTCGGACTCAGTTTTATCCAGCTTCCTATCTGGGGAGCGTTGCTCATTGTGCTGGTATATTTCATTTTGATTCTTCGCGTGATTCCAAAGTTGGAAAATAATGCTCGAGAATCGAAACCACCATTTTGGGAAATTGTGCTTCGAATGTTTTTCGCTTGTCTACTAGTTCTGCTGATAACTTCCCTCGCCGATATGCTGGGTCCACGAATCAGTGGTTTGCTGGCCCCCTTCCCCATCGCGGCGGCGATTCTGGGGGTGTTCTCCCATGCATTCCATGGACCCCAATCGGTTACCTTGTTAATGCGAGGATTCATCGTTGGTTTGTTCAGTTACGCGTTTTTCTTTGCCTTCCTGGCCAGCATGCTGGAGCGACAAGGTATTGCAGTGACGTTCCTAGCGGCTTCAGCGATCGCTCTGGCAACGCATGCCGCTTCGGTTACTGTAGTACAACGACTCTCACGCTGAGCTCTCAAGTCGCCAGATTGACAAAGCTTTTAATATACATCAATCTACTCAGCATTCTATCTCATAGCGGCGTCTTGCGACCGCTCTTGGGTAGAAGCGCGATTTACAAGGTTTTTCAGCTATTTGGCTGCTCTATCGCGGGGTTACTCTGAGCCCTCGACCTCTCAAGTAAGCCCAGTTCGGAGTGCGCAAAGTGTGTCTACGGATCATTTTGCGCACTTCGACGGTGCCGGTTGGCCTCACAGCCACCGAGTTAGTTTTCTTTGAGAGGTAAGAGATTGGACAATCCGATGTCGAGGAAGGTGAAGGAGTTAGCGAAGCGTATCGTGGAAAGTTCGGAACCCTTGGAGCTGAACAGACCGGAGGACAAGAAGCATACCGTGTTTCTCTGTCATTCCATTGCGGCTACCTTCTGTGAGATTCACGGTGTTAAACCGAGCGTTCCGTTTAGTTTCCCGATTCAGGACATGTCAATCCCATGGTCCCTCGTCTCCTATTTGGGCTATCTAAAGCCTGAAGCGGTGCTCCTAGATGTAACGTATTTACCTGAGGCCCAAAGGACGATTAACAACGCGAGCGTCGATATTAGGTTCGGTGCTTTGCGTGTCAACGTCATTGATCAGGCAATGGGACTAATTTGGGATGACCCGCACGCAGAAGTGGAGAGGATTGAGCATACTCTAGGGATCCTCGCGTATCACGGTCTCAAAGTGGATCTCTACCTCAAGGACTAGTCCTTGAGGTTTGATACTCATAGTAGCGTTTCGCGGTTTCATCTCCCCCTGTGCGTCCCGATTCTTTCGCGGCTGCGCAGGGGGATGGCCGCAACGGTCAATCGCGCTTCTCCCTCTCATTTTCAAGGGCTCACGCCCTTTTCGAAAACAAGCTGGAATATTTTTCAGCGACCGCCTTTCATCTTTACGTGATCCTGTAGGGAGTAATCAGATTTCACTTTGTTCTCGACGAACTCAGTTCAGCTTTCATAGTTTGGATAACAATCAGCTGCATCGGACATAAGGATATGTTACACTTTTGCAAACTGGAAAGAATTACTCGGGACCGCTCAACCTAGAGTTTGCCCTTCTACCTGGAGCGAATGTTTGGAACTAGAAACCCGTGCAAAAGAGCTCTTGAGCGCTAGTGAGTATATCAATATCGCCACGGCGTCTAAGGATGCTCAGCCGTGGAACACGCCAGCCACGGGAGTGCATGACTCGCAATTAAATTTCTATTGGTCCTCGTGGAAGAACGCTCAGCACTCAATTAATCTACGTGCGAATCCTCGGGTTTTCTTAACCTTATACGACTCAACTCGAAAACGCGGCGACAACCATCGACGGTGTCTTTACATCAAGGCCGACGCTATCGAGTTGAATGACCCCAGTGAGATTTCCATCGCAATGAATCTATTGTACGAGGAATCCACAAGCTGCAATCCGTCCGACTTTCTTCAAGATGCCGAACGAAGAATGTATAAGGCGAGGCCGCAAGAACTTTGGCTCAATGATGTTTCGGAAGGAGAAGTGACGAGTGAGACTTTGAAAATGAGGGTTGCGGTTTCGCTCGAAGCTTTAAGAGAAATGCTGTAGGGGTTAGTTACTTCCACTATCGCGTATCGATTATAAATACGAAGCGCTGGCGAGCTATTTGTCAGGAATCTGATTCCCTATGAGACGCTTTCAAATTGTTTCAACGCTGCTCTTTCTCCTCCTTTGTGCAAGCTCGGGAAGCGCTGAGGATCTCGCCTCAAGACTACGATATTCTTCAGCGAATATGTTGCCTACGATTGCCGTCGGTGCTCTCCTTCGGGTGGAGAGATCATATTATGATGCTACTACCCCGCAACGAGGCGATATTGTTCTGTTCCGTCTTCCAGATGACCCGCGTACGCGTGGGGAGGATGAGTCGAAACATCACTACGTGAGTCGCGTCATTGCAGTTTCTGGGGACACTATAGAAATCAAAAAAACACGCGTAATACTCAATGGTGAAACCCTCAGTGAAACCTTCGTCCAATGGTCCTCTGGAGGCTGGAAAGATTTCCCTGAAACTCGAGTGCCCGAGAATTCTGTTTTTCTCCTCGGTGATAATCGGGATGTCAGTAAGGATTCCCGATTCTTCAAAGATACATTTGTTCCCCAAAAAGATATCTTGGGAAAAGTCTTCGTTGACTAAATGCTTTATCGGCTAAGTACAGAGGTCGACGGGCTTATCCTTGTCTCTAAGAATATGGCCTAAGTTAGAGTTAGCCCAAGAGCTGCAAAATAAGCCGAGTCGTGCTAGGCTTGCCGCGTTGCACCGCTCTTAATTAAACC
>CAYGNZ010000452.1:0-1392 GCA_964351345.1 uncultured Bdellovibrionales bacterium
TGGTGGGTGGCTTTCACCGCCGATGAATCCAGATCAAGAGTTTGCCTGTGACGTGAAGAACCTAGAGATATTCTCAAGTTTCCTCGGCAAGTGTTCTCACGCTGGTACAAAGAGTAAAGACTTAAAAGTGATGAAGCTACTCACTTACGACTACGACAAAGATACCTGCATTACGTGTAGTGATTTTTATCTTTGGAAGGAGAGCCTTTTGAAGCTCCACGAGTCCAAACAGCGATCGACGAATGGAAGCACGCTCACGGTCGAGAACTGTGATAAGGAAGAATCTTCCAAGTAAATGGCCGCTCAATTGAAACCTCGCATTTGACGCGATGTCTCAATTAGCACGATGCGCAAAAACAAATACGGAAGATCTCTAGAGCGATGAGTAAAAATTATCAAGACATTCATGCTCGAACGATTGCTACCTATCGAACGCATGCCGCAGCCTGGGATGAGCAGCGTTCGCGAGAATTAGTTGAGAAAGAGCATCTCGATCGATTTATTGCTGAATTGCCACCGTCGCCATCGGTGCTTGATGTTGGCTGCGGCACTGCTGAGCCAATCGCCGCCTATCTGATTTCTTGTGGAATTTCAGTGACAGGAGTTGACGCCTCTCCAGAGATGCTCGATTTTTCGCGCAGACGATTTCCCGCTCACGAGTGGATTGAAATGGATATGCGAAAGTTAGCACTCCCACGAAAGTTTGATGGGATTCTTGCTTGGGACAGTTTCTTTCATCTTAGCCAAGTCGAGCAAAGAGCGGTGCTCACTCTTTTTTTTGCTCACCTAAATCCAGGCGGAGTATTGTTAGCCACCGTCGGTCATGAAGCTGGTGAGGTACTCGGCACGGTAAATGATGCGCCGGTGTATCACTCAAGTCTTAGTGTTGAAGAATATACAGAAATTTGCACCTCGGCTGGCTTTGGAAATGTTTCTCTTGAGCTCCAAGTTCCTAGCTGTGGAATGCGATCGATTTTGTTCTCCAGTCAATATAGTCCCTGATTTTGGGAATGAAATAATGCGTCTGCTTAAAAATTGGGAGGGCTCACCCGACGATGCACATAGACCTCGTTGGGTGAAACCTCCGTCACTACCACATCCCCCCGCTACTGATCTTGCTTGATAAGCCAATTTGCAATCGATCGTTCGAATTTCGGGTCCCTTGCGATGCTATTGGCAACGCTTGAGACCCAGGCGGCTCGTTTTGTGAAAACTTCAATCTCTGCAGAAACAAAGTCGTCATCGTCTGCTACTTCGTCGAAGTCGTGCTGACCCATCTCGCCGTAACAGTTGATTCCTCCCCACAACAGCCCGCAAGCTTTCGCAGGGATGTCTGTATGGGAGTAGCGCTGTGAACGCCAGAATTCGGGAGCAACTCTACCGAACAATCTA
>CAYGNZ010000452.1:1402-3172 GCA_964351345.1 uncultured Bdellovibrionales bacterium
GTTGTTTTTGAGCGCGTCGTAGCGATCGAAGTGGCCTATCGAGTGATTCAGCTAGAGCCGAGCTCGGGATAGACTCCGTCCATTCTTTCGAAAGTGCAGACTGAAGGCGCTCACATGCCGAGTCAAAGGCAATACACTCGCCATCGTAAAGAAGGCCAGCGGTGTATAAGAAAAGGTAAGGCTGATGCAAGAGAAGCTTAAAATCAGCCGAGCTCTTACCGGATTGTTGTTGTAAGGCGTTGCTAAGCATAGAAAGCGCAATCGCCTGGAAGAAGTAGGCGAATTCACGCTCGACCCACTTCACAATCTTTGAACC
Organism: uncultured Bdellovibrionales bacterium; assembly: GCA_964351345.1. Classification (GTDB taxonomy): domain Bacteria; phylum Bdellovibrionota_C; class UBA2361; order SZUA-149; family SZUA-149; genus SZUA-149. Next base: position 1,719 of record CAYGNZ010000452.1, read on the forward strand.
TCGCTGGCGTTTCTCGTTTGCCTCTCGTCTTCGAGCCGAGTTTGGCTTTTTCTTCCTTCCCATCACTCACCTCCTTCGTAACAAAACCAAAAGATAAAAACACTCCTTGTGCTGTCGGGATGGCCGTCTGCACAAAAGAGGAGTGCAGACGGTCGTCGACGTACGTTGAACCCAGATAGGATGAGGGGAAAGAGCCAAACTAAAAAAATAGGGTGTTCAATGATTCAAGTCAATCATCAGCTGCGAATCGATGGACAAGTGGAATCGGGTAAGCGCCCTTCTTCGCCAACTTTGTCATTGATTCAGCACGTTTAATAATAGAAACTCTTCGCACCATCGAAATAGGAAAGGTCGTATCCAAGGGGAGAAACCACATCGCCTTAACCCGCATTTTCTTGCTTTCCGCGCTATTTTTGCTAGATCATCCGTTACGCTCCTTCCTTCTTTTTCCTTCGTTTAGAAATCCGACGGCGCGCGTTACTCCGGGAAGAACTCTTGGCGTAACGCGTTGCCAGTCGAAATACGTAATGGATTTTTTAGGTTTGTCCTGAGGAGGTGCCATGAATGAGAATTCTTGGTCAGGCTTTCTCGAGCCGTGGGAAAGAGTTCGTCAGCGTCGTGCTGCCGCACGTCGTCGAAGAAACGTTCAGTCATTTCTGCGTAACTTCAGCGATGTGCATGCAGACGTCTCGCAGGCGTTTCTGAGTTTTCGTTACGTCTGCATGGCGCTGATGATGCGCGATTACGAAGAAGCAGACTTGGAGCGCTTGCTCGAAATACGGTCCTCTCTTCGTGAGCAGCTTTGTGGCTCGCTCGATTCGCTGGACTTCGAGACATTGGAGCAATTCATTCGCTGCTTAGCCATCGACGAGCGACATCCCGTTCCCCATGAAGGAGACGAGGAAGCCTTCATTGCTTGCTTGGAGTCCTTGTTATTGCATTACGAGGAGTTCTTCGAACTTCCTCCGGGAGAGCGTCTGTTTCGTCTGTCGATAATTCTGCACGTTATCTTCAAGTGGTCGATTGAATGGTCCCCGGAGCATGGTGGCGGCTTATTTCTCGATTACTTTCCTCAAGCAGCCCAAGATGTGGTCGCTCGAGTATATGCCGATGCGGCGGAGGTCTTAGAAGATGATCCAGACTCGCTTATTAATAAAGAAGAGCTGGGCCCGCTGTTTCGTCTCAGCCAGTTTGTTCACAAGCATCGCATCGCCGCGCCGGAGTTTTTGTGCGCTTTGGATAAGGTGTTGCAAGAGCAGGCGGATAGTTTTCACGATCTGGAGCTGGCTGAGTGTGCGGGTGTGCTTGCTTCAAACTGGGGCCGGAAGCTCTCTCATGCCTCGGCGAGTGGATCGCTGAAACTCTTTGAAACGCGCCAAAGTGGTATGAGCCCTTTTGCGCAGGCTCGGTTCCTACGAAAACTCGAAGGCAAGTTTCTCAGCGTTGCCCGTTCT
>CAYGNZ010000453.1:0-3155 GCA_964351345.1 uncultured Bdellovibrionales bacterium
AAACGCTTGTGACGCATCCACCAATACTTTCGCTTCCACTTTCCTTGCCTGCGCGATCACCTTTTCAATGGGAACCGCAATTCCCAGTGCATTGGAAAGTTGAGTACAGGCGACTATTTTTGTTTTTTCGCTCAGCAATTCGCAAAACGCATCGAAATCAAACTCCATCTCCTCTGTCAGTGGCACAAACTTCAGCGTCGCTCCAGTCTCTGCTGCAATCATCTGCCAAGGCACGATATTTGAATGATGTTCAAGAATACTGAGAAGAACTTCATCTCCAGGTTTGAGGTTCGACCTACCCCAAGAGTTTGCAACAAGGTTGATGCTCTGGGTTGCCCCAGGCGTAAATAGTACTTCCTCTGCTCTATGAGCACCAATAAACCTCGCAACGGTTTGACGAGCTGCGTCGTAGCGTGCGGTGGCTTCTTCACTTAGTTGGTAGACGCCTCGGTGAATATTGGCGTAGCCGCTTGAGTAGAACTCTTCGAGAGCGTTAATCACCACTGCGGGCTTTTGCGCACTAGCGGCTGAGTCGAGATACACGAGGTCGGAATTGTGCAAGAGCGGGAATTGTCGCCGTATACGGCTACCGAGATCGAGCATCAATGTGGATTCCGAGACATTCATTACTTAGATTCGTATTCTCCTAGCGTAAGCGCGCGAGCGTGCCTGAGGCCGTCACTTATAACGCCGGGTTTCTATTCCCTCAAGTTTTACCGCAAATTTCATCAATTTTAAAGAAGCTAGGCCCAGTAGCTACTTGTAGATATCTGTAATCATGAGGTTTTTCGAGGAGACCCAATGCTCAACTCTAGAGACTTTAGTAATCCCCCAATATGTCGATTAATTAAGTGTAGTTACCTCCCTTATCCGAGCGTCAACGCAAGGTCCAGGAGGAGAAATCAAGCGCGTTCTCAGGAGCAGTTACCGTGTCAGCAGAACAAACCCCGGATGCCCCGGTCGAAGTTGAGTATCTCGAAACCACTTCTTCTCCCCGTATGCTTGCCTGGTTCTTAGGAAGTCTAAGCGGTCTGCTGTTTCTATCAGTGTTCTACGTCGGGGATATTATCAGCACCGGCTACTACCAAATCCTCAGCTATCGAGACTTCGTCAACGCACTAGAAGTCAGTGATCGCCCGGACCACGTCATTACTCCTGTGGTGCTCAAAGCATTTCCCGATGAACAAGCAAAAATGATTCGCCGCGTAGGTGATATTTACTCCCTCATTTATAAAGGTGAGACAGATCGCGCTGAGCAAATTTTACTCGGTGAATCGATTCCCGAACTCCCGACGAAATACAGACTCGCAGCCATCCTCTCCTGGATCACGGAAAATAAACGGAAAGTCGAACAACTCCAAGTAAACAAAAATACGACCGAGCAAAAAAGAAAGGACTTCATTCGAGCCTTCAACCTTGATGAGCAGCACAAGTTCGCTGAAGAGTCTCTTGACGCACAGAGTGTTTTCCCTGCAATGCTCACATTCGACAACTCAATTGGGCGGGATATTTTGGCGTTCTTTGTGCCGGCAAAACAGGACAAAGCATTTAGTCTCGCGCTTATCTCCTTCTATAACGAGACACTTGCTACACACGCCAAACAGAGCGAACTGCTAGAACAAAGCAGCGCGCGGCAAGTAGATTTGTTCCGAATGGCAAAAGAGAAAACAAAGACCTTACTGACCCAAATCGCCTTGCCTCAGTTTGATGAGAGAACTGGCGGAGTGTATCGTGAGGCTTCGCTACACTCACAGTCTTTAGGAATTACCCTTCCGCAAATTAAAGACTCAACGATCTAAGCACCGCCGAGAATCACTGCTGCCTGAGAGCCTCACAAAGCTCCGGCACACCCTTCGCGGCGGAAGATTGTATCCACGTAAGATTCGCCATCTCGGGAACCTCTGGTCGAAGCGGGTCAACAAGGTAAATTGGTGTCTGAGGCGAGACGTAGTAGAGCAACCCTGCTGCTGGGTAGACCACTAGCGAACTGCCCACTACCACCACAATCTCTGCAGCACTCACGAGTCGGGCAGCATCCTCAATCAAGGGCACAGCCTCACCGAACCAAACAATGTGAGGACGAAGTTGGGCACCAACAGGACAGCAGTCCCCCAGCGATATCGGGTCGTAACCAATGGATTGGACATAGCTCTGATCTTCAGAACTTCGGGCCTTGGTGAGTTCACCGTGTAGATGCAGCACTCGTGAGGAACCGCCGCGTTCGTGTAAATCATCAACATTTTGAGTTATCACATCAACGTCAAAGCAGTCTTCAAGTGCGGCGAGCGCTTTATGTGCTGCATTCGGCTCAGCGTCACGCAGGGCAGACCTTCGATCGTTATAAAACCGTAGCACCAGTTCAGGGTTTTTTCGCCATGCCTGAGGGGTGGCGACCTCCATCACATCATGCCCCTCCCAAAGACCATCATTATCTCTAAAAGTCTTTAAGCCGCTTTCTGCGCTTACCCCCGCGCCGCTTAACACTACTATTCGTTTCATTTTTGATTTTTTGGCGATTTTGCTCACCTACTTTGCTTACAATTGAACCAGGGGTTGCGGTGGGAAACCAACAACCCCTGGAAATGCATGGCACTCAGGCGCCTAGACGGTCGCGGCGCCGGGACGCGGCTTGGCCGGCGTCACCTCTTCCTCTTCCGCCTCAACGCTGAGAGAAGGCGGCTCAGTTGCCGAAATCAGGTCGCGAACGAAGAAGAGAAAATCGTCCCAGGCCTCCCGATGCGTGTGGAGATCCCGAGACGACATCTCGCTGAAGACGTAGAGGTAGACTCGTTCGGCGTAGCTCGGGTCCTCGACAACTCGCTCGATGGTCAACGCCAGGCCCGTGTAGAACGAACGCATGCCGCCGGTGATCTGCCAGGAGTAGCAGTCGATAGCGTCGGTCGTGGTGCTGAGATCTGTAATGCAGAAGGTGTTGCTCCACTCGTGTTGTTGATCGGCGTCAGAGGGATACTCAACGTGAGTAAACTTCCCCCGACGGCGACGGAGATGGCACACCAGGCCCGCAACAAGCAGCTTAGCCACGTTGGTCTCCGAAATTCGCTCCAGACCACACAGCGTCAGGTACTTGGCATCAACAAGGCGCTCAATAGTAGGATCCGTCGTAATCACTTTCATGTCTCCTAGAGTAAAAACCC
>CAYGNZ010000454.1:0-2916 GCA_964351345.1 uncultured Bdellovibrionales bacterium
TTAGTGTAACCGACATCTATCGCCCGCTTCGACAGAAAGGGTATTTCGCCAAAGTCACTAGTGAACTCTCCTTTGAGGTGAAGCTTTCTAGGCTGTTGTCCGGATTCTGGGGCCTCGCTCTGGTGCTGGTTGCCTTGGGCATTGGCACGGCACATCAAGAATTACTGCTTCAAGATGACCGCGTGTTAACTGCCTCACGTAACAAAGAGCTGCTTAGTGTCGCACTTGGGGTAATGAGCCTGGTGTATGGGCCACTCCTGGGGGTGTTTGTATTGGCCATGTTTACCAAACGAGGAACCCCGAGAGGAGTAATTGCTGCGATGATCGTGGGAATTCTCCTGGTGGTCGCCTTAAAGTACATTATGCCACATCTTCTTGGCTGGACCTGGCATATCGTAATTGGCTTTCTCTCGACGTTTCTCCTTGGTAGTCTTGTCTGCTCGGATACACGAGCGAGTCCATAGCAACGAGACAGAACGCATTATGCAGGCATACGATCGACAAGCGGAGCAGCGAAAAACAAGAAGCATGCTGTTTCGATTTTTCTCCATTGCGATTCTTATGCCTTTTGCTTCTGGTGCGCTTGTCTACGGATATCATTTTTTCTCATCGCAAGCTTGGGAGAGACGAGACTGGAAACTGGTAGTCTTGTGCATTTGGATTGGAACAATGCTTTCATTGTTGTGGGATGCCTTCCGATTGCTTCGTGTTGATCGAGCTCACGGAACTGCTGCAGTGCGCTACGTGACGAAAGATCAAACGAAGAAGAAAGAACAAGTCGCGGCAAGCTCTATTCAACGATGGGAGAGTAAACGTTCTAGAAAAATACTTCGTGAACTCTCGTTTACCGCCTTAGTACTTCCTCTCGGTGCCTGCGCGCTGGTGTATGCGTATGAGGTAAGCACGGGAGCAAACTTTGAACGAAGCGATTGGAAAAACGTCTTCTTTGTGGTTTGGATTTGTTCGCTTCTTGGAGTCATTCGGGTTGCGAGAAAGGCTAAAAATGACAGTTTGTTATACAAGACTTCCTCAAGTGCGACCCCTCGGGAAAACCCAATTTCTGAAGCTTAAAAGCAGAGAGCGGGCGAAGCGCCATTCCAAGAAGCCGAAATTCTCCAATTATACGAGGCTGTTGCTGGCCTAACATCCTGAGAGTAAAGAGAATTTCTCAATTCGTCGACAAACTAAGCAGGGAAAAGTTTGATTGCGAATTGGAAGCAGGATGCAAGATGATCAAAGCATAAACGAGTTCGAGATGCCCCAAGGGTATGTCGTTGCTCAACGTTACCTCATTGAACGCTACCTTGGTGGTGGCGGCATGGGGAACGTGTATCTTGCGCGAGACAAACTACTTAATGACAACCTTGTTGCAATCAAGGTTCTTCACAAAGAGTTCGCTCGCGATCAAATTGTCAAAAAACGTTTTTTGCAAGAAGTGCAGTTGATGCACTTGGTCAATCATCCCAATGTGGTTCGCACCTTCGATGTCGGCGCAGATACTGATGTCATCTTCTTTACGATGGAGTATGTCCGTGGCATACCACTTGATCGCTTCAAGCGAAGCGTCACGGTCGATTACAATGTTCTGGAGAATTTGATCGTACAAATTTGCGAAGGACTTGAAGCAATCCATCGAGCTGAAATCGTTCATCGAGATCTGAAACCAGCAAACATTCTCATTTCAGAAGATAACCTCGTAAAAATTGCTGATTTCGGCGTTGCGCGCCCAAACAGTTCGAACATGACCCAGCATCGAGAGATTATCGGTTCTCTGGATTATATGGCGCCCGAAGTTTGGCAGGGACTACCGCTGACCTGCACAGTCGATTTTTACAGTCTAGGAGTAATCCTATTTCAACTAGTAACAGGAAGCTTACCCTTCCTCTCCGACGAACCCGCCACCTTGATGTGGATGCACTGTAACTCCGAGCCAGAATCTCTCACCGTCCTTCGACCAGACGCGCCGGTGTGGCTTGATGAGCTTGTGTTTGATCTCTTAGCAAAACACCCCGAAGCTCGCCCCAGCTCTTCTGCTGAGATTATTGCTCGAGTAAAGGCGAAATCTTCCAAGAGCGAAACTCAATCCAAGCCGCAGACTCAATTTCCTTCATTCAGCGTTAAAACGGATGTGGGCAAAAAGAATCCGCTCGGTGAAGTAGATATTCCGCTGGCAACACCACCAGGGAGTCTAAGCGATGAAAAAAGCGGCTCTCAGCAGGAGGGAGGAAGTGAGGAGGCTCCTCTGAAAAGGATGCGAAGCGCTACCAGCGGCATTATTTTTCGAGAGAACCCCACAAGTGAGGAGATTAAGCTACACGAGAGTAAAGTTCGAGAGAAGATGCTGCGCAAAGGCGCAGGTCCCCAACAACAAGGCGGAAAGAAGGGCGAAGTCGTTGATCCTGATCAAAAAGAAACAATTCGACGTCTCGAACGAACCGTCTACTGGGTCCTTTTGCTTGTACTCGTCGCACTCCTCGGAGTTTCCTACTTGTTATACGTGAACTGGCCTCAGCTCAGTGAGTTCGAACGCTCTCGCTCGCTATCTTCTGGCTCTTGGAGCAGTGGAAGTAGTTACGGGGGCTCAGAGGAATATGAGGCGGGCGATGCGAGTCCTTATTTCCTCTCGGGTATATTTAAAAACCTGTTCGGTAGCGAGAAAGAGGATTATCAGCAGAGCACTGTGGTGCCGAGAGAGATCGCAACTCCCCGATCAAGTAGCGCTGAAACCTCCGAGCCCTTAGTACCAAAAGGGTCGCAACAGTATGATTACTCGTACGACCAATCGGCTTGGTGGTCATTTGAGAGCGTGAAACGGTATCTGTTTGGAGATTCAAGTGCTGCACCGTCTGCCTCTCAAACGAGGTCGGTCAATAGCTCGGCAGCAGAAGAGGAAGAGTCTTTTTCAATCCCGTTTTT
>CAYGNZ010000454.1:2926-3154 GCA_964351345.1 uncultured Bdellovibrionales bacterium
AGCACCGCGCCAAGCACCGGAGAGAAGCAATAGCTCAAGCGCAATCGCGTCGAGTCCTCAGATGGCAAGAGGGCGTTCTATGCGGCGCGTAACAGAGTTTTCTCCGGGAGCCTTCCGTTCTCAATACCCAGTGATGACCGAGACAATCAGCGATGAGCGTTTACTCAGCGATGGTGAAATGGCTCAATTAAAACGAGTGAAACTTGATGATGATAAACTCGCAGTCGC
>CAYGNZ010000455.1:0-3146 GCA_964351345.1 uncultured Bdellovibrionales bacterium
AGGTCTGCTTGAGTAACAGTGGCTCGATGAATTTTGGCGTGAAGAACTTTTCTATATGAATCCATACTAATCTCATATCCAATGCGTTGCTCTGCCACGCATCAGGCAAATTCCTCTCTACTGAACTGAATTTGTCATCTTAGGCAGCCGACAATACTATTTGACGAGAGAGGCTCGAACAAATTCCCTCGTTTTTACAAGGGTTAATTTTCTTCCAGCATCCGTGGCCTCTTTGCGTGCAGGCGGATAGACTGCGGAATTGATCAAGAGTTTGCAAGTATAGGATTTGATGAGCAACGAAGAGTTAAATGGAGCTGAGCTTACTCGATTACTCGAAGATGCCGCAGCGGATAAGCCGGGAGCGGCAGAAGCTTTTTTTCAGCAACTGCTTCGTGCGGAAGTATTTGTGCCGGTAAAACCTGGTTCACAGGCAGAAGCGCACTCGGGAGTTTCTTTACCCGAAGTGGGAGAAGGGGGTCTCTCTCAATTCGGCTTCGCCACAGTTGAGTACGAAGGTAGTGAGTGTTTGCCAATCTTTACTGAGGAATCCTTTGTCACACATTGGGCCGAACGGGAGCAGCCTTCCTTGCGACAGAGTTTTAAGTCTTTGGTTTGGATTGTCGGTAAGGATGCCTGGCTTTATCTCAATCCTAATCAAGAGGTGGGCAAAGAAATTACACCCTGGGAATTAGAGACCATACGAGAGGGTGGAGAAGAAGCAGTTGCGGATTTGGTTGCAGCCTTAAGTGAGGAGCCACTTGCAGACATTGAAGTTCGCTCCGGCAACGAGCTATTCCCCGGCTTGCGGCAGAGTCTTGTGGGCGCAATTGAAATCCACCCAGAAATTGAAGAGGCCTTTCTTGTCGCAGTAAAAGAAGGAGGCTCTGAACATGAGCGACCGATGGTTGGTATTCGATACTCGAAAGTTGTTCAAGCGAAGCGAGATTACGTAAAGCAAGAGATTGAGGCGATTGCGAAAGACTTTGAAAGTGAGGGAGCAGCTTATATTTTTGTCATTGATGATCTTGGAGAACGCACCAGTCCAAATCATACCCTTTTTGAAGAATCGACTCCCTTTTACATCAAAACAAAAGTGCCTGGAGCATTCGAGAAGGCAAAAGCGAAGCTAAAACTCGTGCTCGGGAAGAGCGAAAAAACAGACTCAGAAGAGTCTGAGACCGGCAACACCACTCCGTAGAGAGAGTATGGAAACCGCCTTTGGAATAGATCCTGAAAAGCTGCTGCTCAGAATCAGCCAAGGAGAAGAGCTTTCAAAAGAGGAAATAGAGGAAGTAACAGAAGTACTCCGTTCCCTAGATTTGAAAGAGATTGGCCGCGCGCGCTCGGTCGATGAGATGTACTCGTTTTTGGTTGTCGTCGGCAAGGCTCGACTGACAAGTCTTGGTCATTTGATTGAAAAATTTCTTGAAGTTCGCGATGCGCTTACGGTTGGTTTGGTCTTAGAGACCCTGTGCTTGCAGTGGGAGAAAACTGGTGAGTACTTGGAGCGAGTAATTAATTTTGCTCTCGGTGTAGCTTGGGATGATGAACAGGATGTGCAGCAAGTGGCGATTAAAATACTTGGTGAATACTTGCATACACGAATTCCTCAAGTGGTTTGCACGAAAGAGCCTAAGACCACCGTTTCAGAGCACCGAGTGTTAGAATTATTGTTTTCACTTTTTGAAGATGAAGCGCTGGAGAGCTGGAGTCGGCAAAGTGCGTATTATTCTCTCTGCCGCGCGTACGGGAAGGATTGGGAGGCGATTCCGTCTGAATGCGTGCAATTAGACTTTGCCGAGGGTTCAGCAGATATCGACTGGGAGATGACGGTGAAACTTCAGCGTTTGCTTGCTCAAGCTCCATTGGAGGAGGAAGTCTCATCTGCCTCATCCGCGCTGCGAGGGCTAGATTCCGCGTCGACTTCTGGACCGGGAATGCGATAGTCCTCTCGTGACCAGCGCCCTAGGTCGACCATCTTGCAGCGTTTTGAGCAGAACGGCCAAATGCCTTTCAATTTTTCCTCAAATTGGTTTTTACAAGTAGGACAGCGCATTTTTCGTTTTGCTGCGTATTTTGGCCACGAAGCGGTTGTAGTGCTAGAACAATTATCTTTGTGTTCGCTGACTATAGTGATTAATATCCGTGCGCGATGCAAGAGTCGCCAACGTTTTGGTAGTGATTGAGGATGCTACGTGAGGCAAAGCAAGAGAGATGATCAGTAGAGCGAGTAAAGGTAATCCAAGAAGAAAATCTAGTGGGTGGTGGTATTGTTCACTTTTGCTAGTTTTTCTCAGCCTCACCTTGACCTCATCACTTGCGCTCGCTGACTCGGCGAGCACGCTAGACGCTGAGACCCTCAACGAACTTGAGAAGATTACCCAAGAAATAAGTGACACGACGATGAGTCCCTTCTGCCCTGGTAGGACTCTCTCCGCTTGTCCCAGTGATCAAGCTCGCCAGTTGCGGATTCGAATAATGGACTGGCTTAAGCAGGGCTATTCACCAAATGCAGTGCGTAATCAACTTCTCTTACTCTACGGCGGAGATGTGCGAGGCACACCGAAACCCGAGGGGTTTGGCCTGATGGCCTGGATAATGCCTGCCGTGTTCGTGCTCTTTTGCTTCATGCTTGTGGCCCTGCTTTTGCGGCGGGTTCGTAAGCCAGAGAACCAGGGCAAAGAAGAAGCATTGAGTGCAGAAATGAAAGCAAGAATCTCTGACGAATTGGAGAATAGGAGGTAGAGGGATGTCAGAACTGAGAACCCAAATAAACGATACGTTGAAGACCGCGATGAAAGCTCGCGAGCAGAAAGTTGTCACGACTCTTCGTGGTTTGACTGCAGCGATTAAGCAGGTCGAAGTTGATTCTCGCAAAGAAGTGAGCGATCCGCAGATAATTGAGATTATTCAAAAAGAGATAAAAAAGCGACGGGACACCATTGGCTTTGCTGAGCAGCAGGGTCGGGAAGAGATGGTCGCGGAGAACGAACAAGAGATAGAGGTTCTGCAGCAATTTCTTGGTGCGCAGTTGAGTGAGGAGGAATTGCGCGCAGTGATTGAGAAGATGATTGAGGGTGGTGCAAGCTCAATTGGCCAAGTAATGGGTGGTCTGAATAAGGACTACAAAGGTCAGTTCGAGGGGA
>CAYGNZ010000456.1:0-2366 GCA_964351345.1 uncultured Bdellovibrionales bacterium
GAATTGCGATCCGGAAACAGTTGCTTGTATCGCAAACATGCGGGCTGCGTTTCGTTGTTTGAGTCTGCCGCAAATACCCGATCCAGAACCCGAACCGGAACCCACGGTAGAACCTACACCAGACCCTGAACTTGACGCCTGTAGCGTTGATTTTGCTGGCTGCCTCACAGAAAATTCTCGACTAAGAAATCGCTTGTCAGACTGTCGAAGCTCTCAGGAACAAAACGTCGCAGCGAGTGCATTTTTCCCCGATGGGCTACCACAATGTCGGGAGAATTTGCTCGCGTGCCAAACCCACAATTTCCAGCTCTATTCAGCGCTCACTGATTGTGAGGCCGGTTAAATACTGAGATCTCTTGCGGCATAGCACCGCGTAGAATTTCTGCAGAGCCGAGTTGTCCGACTATCTCCTATTCCTTCGGCATTCGTGGCTCCGGTAAAATTTAACCACAGAGCACGCAGAAGGGAATTGATTAAACTCACATCGGTTCTGCTTTCGTTGTTGAAGGCGATAACGTGGTTGGGATTTTTCTCGTCATGACTTTTTGCGCTTTGGCGCAAAAAGTCATTCCAAGGATTTTGCTCCTTTTTGCTGACTCCCGTACGGAGCGCTCAGAGGCCGCGCATGCTTTTAGCAGGTACTGAGGCTATAGCTTTGGTTGGGGAGCGGCGGGTCGAACTCAAGAAAAGACACTGCAAGTCCTCATTTCGAGAACTTAAAAGAGTAGCTGTCAGCGAAACGTTTAGTCATTCAGTAGCGCCCTGGTTTGCTCGGCGATGCCGCGCATTTCGTTGGTGGGTACTACCAGCACAGGTACTTTGCTGTTTGTAGAGGAGATCTGGAAGGCCGAGGGGGAGTTGCTTTCACTGTTTGAATTCGCAGCGGAGTCCAGGTGAACCGAAAGCGGTTCTAGCGCAGCGACTATATTCTCACGGACCAAAGGCTGATGCTCCCCGATTCCGCCAGTGAAGATAATTCCATCAACCTTTCCCAGGACCAGCGCGTAGGCGCCAATATATTTCACAACTCGATAGCAGAAAATATCAAGGGCAAGCTGGCAGCGCGCGTCTCCGGCGGCAATTCCGCTCTGCACGCTCCGCATATCCCCGTCGCCTCCAGTAAGACCTTTTAGGCCTGATTCCTCAAAAAGTATTCGCTTGCTTTCCCTCACACCCAGTTTGTCGATGAGAAACAGCAGTGCTCCCGGATCGATATCTCCAGAGCGCTTCTCCATTACCAGACCTTCCAGCGGAGTAAAGCCCATCGAGGTATCAACCGGTGCGCCATTTCTAATGGCGGTGATACTTGCTCCGGCGCCAAGATGACAGGATATCAGCGCGAGCGATTCCAGTGGCTTCTTGTGGAAATTTGCTGCCCTAGTGGCGACGTATTGATGACTAATTCCGTGAAATCCATAACGTCGAACCGAAAATTTTTCGGTCAGTTCCTGAGGTAGGGCATAGATTCGACTTGTCTCGGGGAGGGAATGATAAAACGCAGTGTCAAAGACAGCGATCTCTTCGGTTTCTGGAAAATACTCGCGCGCAATTCGAACTCCCTGCAAGTTGAGTGGATTATGCAATGGGGCAAGTACTGAGAGAGCTTCAATAGTGCGTTCAATCGAGCCATCAATGCGAACAGCCTTAGAGTAGTTTTCACCACCATGAACAACGCGATGGGCAATAACTTGCAAACCTATGCCTTCTTTCTTTATCCTCTCGCAAAGAGCACGAAGGGCCGATTCCGGATCATTCGAAGGTAGCGGGTGAGAATCAGTGGAGGCACAGCAAAGCGTTGGCCTTGTTGAATTGAGACGCTCTACGGAGGCTGAAAAGACGCTCTGCAAATCGGACAGTGCAAAACACTCTGTTTTGATTGACGAACTACCGCAATTAAAGACTAAGCAATTCATAGTACTTTCTTTTACCTTTATGAAAACAGAATTCCCACCAGAAATTGCAACTCTCTCGACAATAGAAGGCAGTCCACTGAGCGCCTCGGAAGTCCAGTTGATGCAGCGTTACTGGCAGGCTGCGAATTATCTTTCCGTTGGGCAAATATATTTGCGTGATAACGCCCTGCTTCGCCGCCCGCTTGTGATCGAGGACGTAAAACCACGCTTGCTTGGACACTGGGGGACAACACCTGGCCTGACCTTTATTTATACCCACCTTAATCGGCTAATCAAAAATCGCGATTTGTCGATGATTTATCTCATCGGTCCTGGGCACGGAGGGCCGGCGATGTTTGCTCATACCTGGCTCGAGGGGTCTTATTCCGAACTCTATTCGGAGATTCCTCAAAACGAATCTGGAATGATTCGTTTGTTTAAACAATTCTCCTGGCCGGGAGGTGTACCAAGCCA
>CAYGNZ010000456.1:2376-2887 GCA_964351345.1 uncultured Bdellovibrionales bacterium
GGGGAGTTGGGCTACTCGCTGCTGCATGCCTACGGGTCGGTTCTCGACAATCCCGATCTTGTCGCCACATGTATGGTCGGCGACGGTGAGGCGGAAACCGGGCCACTTGCTGCGAGCTGGCACTCCAATAAGTTTCTCAATCCAGCGCGAGACGGAGCCGTGCTGCCTATTTTGCATTTGAATGGGTATAAGATCGCCGGACCGACCATTCTTGCACGTCTGCCCCAGAAAGAACTAGATAGCTTGTTCGAGGGCCTGGGGTATCATGTGCTGCATGTTGAGGGGGAAGATCCAGAATCGCTGCATCAACACTTTGCGGCGACACTGGACTATGCGCATGACGAAATTCGAGCAATCCAAGAAGCTGCACGCAGGGGATCTGCGGCCGAGAGCGTAAGACCTCGCTGGCCTCTGATTGTTTTCCGCACACCGAAAGGCTGGACAGGACCAAATAAAGTCGACGGCAAGCCCATTGAAAATACCTTTCGCTCGCATCAAGTTCCGCTTAGTA
>CAYGNZ010000456.1:2897-3134 GCA_964351345.1 uncultured Bdellovibrionales bacterium
GAATCCAGAACATTTGCAGTTGCTCGAAGAGTGGCTACGAAGTTACGAACCGGAGACATTGTTTGAACAGGACGGTAGGCCGAAACCGGAACTTGCTGATTTCGCACCGGGCGGCGAGAGGCGAATGGGGATGAACCCGCACGCCAACGGCGGGTTGCTCTGCAAGGATCTTAAACTGCCCGAGATTGATCAGTTTCAGGTGAGTGTGCCGGCTCCAGGGGTTGTTGTGTCGGAAGC
>CAYGNZ010000457.1:0-3126 GCA_964351345.1 uncultured Bdellovibrionales bacterium
AATGCCGAACACTCCAGATATCCGCAGGAACCAGCTCTTGGGGCGATTGAGATAGAGCGAATGTAGTTCCTTATTCATTTGGAGATCCTCTCTCGAATCGCCCCACTCCAGGCATCAACAACAAGGATGAGAAAAAACAAGGCATAGAGATAACTCCAGACCTCTCGGTAGTAGAGATTTTCAAAGGATGCCGCGAGATAAAACCCGAGTGTTGGCAAGCCAAAGAAGCCAAGTACCGCACTAGAGCGAAGCGCACATTCAAATCGATAGAGTAGGTAAGCCACGAGATCCGTATAAGCGACCGGACATTTGGCAAAGATAAAAACTCGAAAGGCACTAACGCCACTTGCTCGCAAGGCATTCGCTGGCCCCGCATCAGCCTCATCAATTAGTTCAGCAAATATCTTTGCAAGCATTCCGCCAGAGGGTAGGCCAATCGCAATCATTGCCGAGATGTCACTTACACCAAATGCTGCAAGAAAAAGCACCGCCCACAGGAGTTCATGAATTGAGCGGAATAAGGTCATTAGTGTGCGAGAGAGCAAATAGAGCACGAAATAAATACGTCGACGAAATTGATCGTCTTTCACATTTCCCGCCTGCTCCTCTTGCCACCAGTAGGTAGAAGAGAAAAAACCAAAGCTTAGGCCAATAAGAAGCGCGATACCAATCCCACCTGCGGCATACCAAACTGTGAGTAACACCGCTTCGAGTATTCGAACGATAAATGCGGGGGCCCCGTCGGGGACCACCTTTGCTTGGTAATCAAACGCAGGCTGGAAGGCGGACAGGAAAAAGTTGCTGCTGGCTTTGTTTGCCGAAAGTGACTCGAATAGCTCGTTCGGACTAAGCTTTAGGCAAACTGCCGAGATGAGCGCAAAGAGAATGAGGCAGAGAGTGATAAAAGATCGTCGCCCCAGATTTGAGTGTCGTTCAAACATCGCGCTCATCCCTGTATACAATAGAGGGCGTCTAAATCTTGTTGTTGAAGTGCCGAGCTAGAAGTATCAAGCACTACCTCTCCCTCACGAATACCAATCACCCGGTCAATAAGCTTATCCGCGAGTTCCACTTGATGCAGGCTCATGCACAAAGTGAGTTGATCGTTTTTTGCAATACTTGAAAAAAGCGCCAGGGTTTCTCGCGCACGCGCGGGGTCAAGGCTCGCCACTGGTTCATCAGCCAGCAGGGTGTGCGGCTCCTGGTACAATGCGCGGGCAATTGCTACACGTTGTCGCTGACCACCGGAGAGCTGTTCAACGAACTGAAATATTTTGTCTTCAATGCCAAGGCGTTTGAGCAACGCATATACCTCTTCCTGTTCAGCGCTGGTCGAATAGAGAAATCGACGCAAGGCACCAAATAAAGAGTAGCGTCCCAACCGGGCGGCCATCACGTTTTGGATCACTCGTAGGGTGGGAATTAGGTTGTGCTGCTGATAGACAAAGCCCACACGAGAACGATGACGTTTGAGCGCGCTCTCATCAAAGCGGGCTAGTGCTTGATGATCCACATACACCTCACCTTCTGAGGCGGCGATACTTCCGTTGAGCAAACCCAGGAGCGTGCTCTTGCCCGCTCCGCTGGGGCCAATTAAGGCAACTCGCTCACCCGCAGCAATACTAAGCGACACTTTGCGCAGAGCATGGATCGAGCCATAGCGAACACTAACTTCTTCCAGCCGATACAGCTCAGACTCCATTAGCTCCCCTCTCCCAGACTCGACCGAAGCTCAAGCAAGGGAGAAGAATCACTCGCTCTCTCGATCACCTCTCCAATACACTGCGTCTCTGGATATCCCTTGGCTTTCAACTCTTCAACACAGGCTGCGAACTTATCTTTTGGAATTGCAGCCAACAGTCCTCCTGAGGTTTGAGGGTCAAAAAGGGCTTCAAAACGAGTTGTCTGGCTGAGGCCATCTTGCACTTCCATCCGATCTAAAAGCTCCCGATTCTGGCTATGGAGGGAACTCACAATTCCTTTTGCCACACACTCTTGAAAGCCTGTAAAAATTGGAATTTGATCAAGGTAAAGGCGAACACTTTTATTCGATGCTGCCGCCATTTCAATTGCATGTCCTGCCAGGCCAAAACCGGTAATATCGGTTGCTGATTGCGCTCCCTGCGCAAGGAAGCATTCTCCCGCGAGTTTGTTCGATTTGAGCATGGACTCAATTGCCGCCTCAATCCACCGCCCTTTTGCAGACAAACGCATGTCGGCCGCAAACAGAGCTCCTGTGCCTAGCGGTTTGGTGAGCACCAGGACATCTCCTACCTCAAGTCGACCTTTTCTCAACAAACGCTCAGCTCGAGCAACACCGTTACACACAAGCCCACAACCAAGCACCTCTCCTTCCGCCGTGTGTCCACCGAGTAGCGCTGCTCCGGCAGCCTCTAGCTCATCAACCACTCCTGAGAGCAATTGATAAATCGATTCTTCCATTTTTGCGGCTGCGCCGTATGGTGCGGTTATCAGCGTCAGCGCGCTTGCGGGTTCTGCGCCCATTGCATACACATCGCTAAAGCAATGATTCACCGTAATCCGTCCGAAAAGGTACGGGTCACTGAGCAAGCTGGGGAAATAATCGATCGACTGCACAAGGCTATACCCCGCTTCAACAGCAAACACCGCAGCATCGTCTGGCTCATCAAGGCCAATCTCAAGACTACAATGCTCTCCCGCAGGAGAGCCATTTTCACTATTCTGTTCAGCCTTTATTCGAGCCAGAGTTCGGCTAAGAATTGACGCTCCCACTTTGGAGCCACATCCCGTGCAGCGCATTTTCGCTTTCTGCAGTAGCTCAGCAAGCTCTCCTTCGGCTCTGCTCGCTGCAAGACTCTCTTTGTCTTCCATCTCTGGCAATTCAGAGAACCGCCGCATGAACTTTCTGTCGATGTACTCCTTCAGCCACCACATCATCTTGCCTTCGAAGCTAAAACCTCCTCTTGAGGCAAGTGCTGAACCATCAGAGGTTCCGATGAGTTTCAAAAATTTGTGTTGTGGATGGTAGGCGCGCAGTGGCCTTTGGGCCAAACTCGCACGAAGATTGTCGAGGAGAGGTTTGCCTTGTCGAACGGCAAACACACCTGATTTTGGTCGAGGAGATTCGCTCATACTGGCGATATC
>CAYGNZ010000458.1:0-3111 GCA_964351345.1 uncultured Bdellovibrionales bacterium
CGCACTGCGCTAAACACACAAATTTTACCTGAAATAGAAAATAGATTAAGCTGCCCCAACTCATCTCTTAGCGATAGATCCCGCTCCTTTTCCTTACAGCTCTGCGTAGACCCAAGGTCACTAATTCTTCGGCTTGCTTTCCAACTTTTGTAGTGCAGGCCCACAGCTTAGTGCCCTCCATTTTCAAGCGATGAGCTACCTCCGCTAGCTCATCGCTTCAACAGTCTTTGGTTTTTTTGAAAGGTAACGCATGGCTGCAACTTATGAGCAGAGTACCACTCGCTGGTACTGGGACGAACTGCGAGCAGAAGCTCAACCACTCCCAGCCGATCTAGAGCACTCGGATCACATGATCAGCGGCTCACTGATTCGCAAACGAGGGTTTCGCAAGTTGACCTGGACGCTGCTGGATGAAATCTGGTCACGAATCGCCGAACGGCGAAAGACGATGCCCGAGACCGGAGGAATTCTTTTTGAAGGCGGAGTTGAGGTTACCCCAGAGGCCTTCTTGCAGGGCTTTGGCAAAGGACGTTTCGGATTCTGTCTGCGAATCGCCGCGGCAATGTGCCACACGATGCGACTGATTTCTACCGAGCTTCGGCAAGAGCAGAAATGGGCACCGATGATGCAAGAACTCGATACTGAAATTGCCGAAATGGTGTGGGAACTCCGACTAGCATTTTTGGACCAGAATAATCCCGCCGAGGCCCAACGCTCACGGCAACTTCGAGCACAGGGCACCCCGATGAACCAGATCTTCACCGGGAAAACCACGTTCGAGGGATTCTTCGTCGATGAGATCGAATCTCCTTTCCGTATCTACGCCGGATTGGCCTTGGTCCTCTTGAATCAAGAGCCCACGCTTGAACCGGCCTACATCGGAGAGGTACTGAGAAACTCGGCCCCGTTGGCACGAGACTGGGCCAATCAATCAATGGCTGCTTTTGAGGAAACTCGAATGGCGCAGGGTTTTCAGACCCAGCGAAGCGCTCAACTGTACGGCGATTGCCTACTGCCTATCTCAGAGGCCTACCGAATCGTCGGCGAGGAAACTCAGGAAACACGCCTGGAATTCTCCGATAGCTTCGTGATGGCCCACCTACCGCGCATCAAGGCGATGGTTCGCGAGCACTCCCCGCACCGCATCGGTTGTGGTGGATTGCGAAAAACTGCCGTCGCCGAACAGCTCGACTTCGTGACCGACTCACTCTATTGGTTCGTTGAAATACTCATGGCGCACGGAACCGGCATCCACGCACTGGAAGTAGATTACTAAGGTTGGCTGCAAGCGGGGTCTAATTCAATTAGACCCCGCTTATGCGGCCTGAGTGTTTTTCACTGTTGAAGCGAACCTCTTCTCTCTCTGATGCCTCATTCGTGAAACTTTTCAAGCACTTCACAAAAACTTCACGCCCACTTCACATCAATTCCACAGCGAATTATCTATCCTAGCAACGCACAATCCAGGCTGGCCCGAATTCCACCTGCTCAATTCACCGACCTGGGTTGCGCAACTATTTCTTACTCAAACATTACGAGTACATCTTTGGAGGAAACTCTGGAGGGAAAATTGAACAGTCTTTTCTGGGGAGAGTTCAATCACGAATTAAAAAAATGACCATACTCTCAAATCCCGTGCTACGGATAGCTCGCGTGCGCCTAGTTCTTCTCAGCGCAAGCATTCTCCTTGGCTTCTATAATTTTTCTTTCTTTCGCAACACGCTTGCAAGCTATCCGCTGGCTGAGGGAAATCTTCCGTTTCTTGCTGCGCTGACGCTGCTGCAATTCTTCTCCATAAGCGGCGCGCTGCTCCTGCTCTGCTATAAGCACACGACAAAACCCGTCCTGATACTCGCATTCCTCACCGCTGCCGTTTCTGCCTACTTTATGGACACCTACAATACGCTTATTGGGGTAGACATGATTCGTAACGCCGTATCAACCGATGCAAACGAAACGCTCGATTTGCTCAGCTACAAGATGCTTTTCTATCTTTTGCTCTTGGGTGTCCTCCCGGCATTCCTGGTGATGAAAACTGAGATTATTGAAACCTCTCTCAAAACCGAATTCAAGCAAAAAGGGAAATTTTTCGCGCTCTCCCTCGTTCTTGTCTCCGCATTGTTCTTTCTCTTTAGTAAGAACTTCTTCTCCTTTGTGCGGGAACACAAAGTACTGCGCTACTATTCAAATCCAAGCGGACCGTTATACGGATTGAGCAAATACGTCAGCTTACAGCTCAACACCACTCCTCAGGAACTGATTCAAGTCGGCGAGGACGCTTCCATTCCCGAGAATGATTCAGATCGAGAACTGATTATTTTTGTCGTTGGTGAGACCTTGCGTGCCGACCACTTCTCTCTCAACGGCTATCCCCGCAAAACCAATCCGTATCTTGAGCAAGAAGACGTGGTGAACTTCTCAAACATGATCTCTTGCGGAACCTCCACGGCAATCTCGGTTCCATGTATGTTCTCAAACGTGAGACAAAAAGATTTTAGTTATGAAGAAGCGAGCTACCGGGAGAATTTGCTCGACACCCTTGTCTCTGCTGGTGTGAATGTACTGTGGCGCGACAATAACTCTGATTCCAAGGGTGTTGCGCTACGCGTACCGTATCAGGACTTCCGTGACCCCGAGGTCAATCCAGTTTGCGACGAGGAATGTCGCGACATCGGCATGCTCTCAAACCTCCAAGAGTATATCGACTCGCGAAAAAAGGGAGACATTTTCATCGTCCTGCACCAAATGGGTAATCATGGACCCGCGTACTATAAACGCTATCCAAAAGAATTCGAGAAATTCACCCCGACCTGCCAAACGAATCAACTTGAGGACTGCACGAAAGAGGAGATTACCAACGCCTACGATAATGCGGTGTTATACACTGACTACTTTCTGAAAAAGACGATAGATTTACTCAAAGCGAACTCTGGCAAGTTCGAAACTGCGCTCTTCTTTATGAGTGACCATGGCGAATCGCTCGGTGAACGCGGCTTGTATCTTCACGGTTTGCCTGAACTCGTGGCACCGTCTGAACAAAAACAAGTCGCTTCATTGATGTGGTTTGGTGACTCCTATCACCTCGACCGCAGCCAGATTAATACCGAACAG
>CAYGNZ010000459.1:0-3104 GCA_964351345.1 uncultured Bdellovibrionales bacterium
AGCCCCGCCTTCGCTATCCAGAGCGTCAACCGCGAGGATGGGAAGTCTTGACGAAACGCTCAGTAGTATCTACTCGCTTCTCCAATTCAAGAAGTAGCTCTTGGTGTCGGCTTGCGCGACTGTCTTTGCCTTCTCCCTTTGGCAGCTGTCGTTCTCTGAGAACGTTTCTACGGTAGTCCATCAGCTGGTGAATTCGCTCTGCTGACTGTTCAATCATCTTGGCGAAGGGCGTATCATGCAGCCGCTGTTGCTCTACGCCACTGGCCATCTCAAGTGCGATGTTTAGGGCAGAGGCCTCGTCCACCGGTTTGCCCTCAAGCAAAATATCTACCCCTGCTCGAAGGCATTTTCCTGCCCGCTCTCCGGGTGGAATCTCTGAGATAGCTGCCATTTCGAGATCGTCTGAAATTACGACCCCTGTGAAACCCAATTCGTCTCGTAGCAGTTCAGTAAGTATCCGTTTACTGATTGTCGCAGGAAGCTCTGCGTCTAAATTAGGATACAATACATGCGCACTCATAATTAACTGTGGCTCTTCGCGGAAACAATCTTTGAATGGGACGAGCTCTCGACTGCTGAATAACTCATGCTCAATTTCAAGGATCGGAAGTTCGAGATGAGAATCAGATGTGGTCGCGCCGTGCCCGGGGAAATGCTTCAAACAAGACATCACGCCAAGGGATTCTAGTCCTTGCCGGAACTCTGCCGCGTATCGTCCCACTTCAGCCGGGTCGCTACTCAAGGCTCGAGCACCAATTACTGGATTACTCTCCTCAGAGTGAATGTCGGCGACGGGGGCAAAGCTCAGATCGATGTCGAGCTCTCGCAGTTCCCAGGCCATCGCTTCACCGACCTCTCTTGCTCTTTCAAGCCAGGTGTAGGCCGGAGGGAATTGCGTCACATCGCCTGGAAAGCGATGCACTCTGCCTCCTTCATGGTCAATTGAAACGAGTAGGTCTTCTCCTCGGCACTCGTGGCGAAGCTGTTCGATGAACTTCGCTAAGGCTTCTCTCCAATCACTGCCTTTGCTGAAATTGTGAGAAAAGAGAATTACCCCTAGAGGGTTGAGCGCTTGTAAGAGTTTGGCCTCATCAGGACCAAGAGAGGTCCCGGATAATCCGACAATAAAATGATCGCCTAATTCGCTGAATTCCCGCATATGCCTTTTTCGAGAGATTTGCTATAGATTCCATAGTTAAGGGACGAATAAATCGCCCGATAGTGAAGAAGCGTGATACCAGCATGAGTGTACTTCCTGCTGCTTGGCCATGCCTAGCTTAATAGTAGTAGACCCGGATTGCGACTTGCGAAACTAAATACTTGAACTCGAGATTGCTGAACCCCAATTCTTGAGTTCGCTGCTCTAGTTTTCTGAACTAGTGTTACAGGGTTCATAAAAGACGGAGTGGTCATGAGCAAGGTACGAGTGCCAGACCTCATCCGTAAGCGTCAAAAAAATGAGAAGATAGTTGCGATCACAGCCTACGACGCAACCTTTTCTCGCCTTCTTGATGCTGCGGGCGTGGACATACTATTAGTGGGAGATTCTCTCGGAACGGTAATTCAAGGAAGAGAGACGACCTTAGCGGTCACCCTTGACGAAATCATTTATCACACCTCAGCCGTTGTTCGCGGCGCAGAGCGTGCTCTTGTCGTCGCAGATCTACCTTTCCTTAGCTACCAAACGAGTCCTGCGGAAGCCTTTCGTTCTGCCGGACGGGTGTTAAAAGAGACCGGAGCATCCGCGGTAAAACTGGAAGGCGGCGAGGCGATGCTTGAAACTGTTTCCTTTCTTAGCGAACGCGGGGTTCCAGTAATGGCACATCTCGGGCTCACCCCGCAGTCAGTGCACACTATGGGAGGCTACAAGGTTCAGGGTCGTGAGAAGCAGACCGCAAAACGACTTAAGAAAGACGCCCTCGCCTTGCAAAAGGCCGGGGCATTTTCTCTTGTCCTTGAGGGTATCCCAGCTTCTCTTGGAGCAGAAATTACGGCAGCGCTTGAGATTCCTACGATTGGAATTGGTGCAGGTCCGGAATGTTCCGGGCAAATTCTTGTGCTTTACGACCTGCTCGGCTTGAGTGATTTCGGCAGTGCCTCAGCTCCGAAATTCGTTAAAGAATTTGCCAACCTTCGTGAGTTAGTCAGTGCTGCAGTGCGTAGCTATGCTGAGGAGGTAAGGCTCGGAATTTTTCCCACGAGCGAGCAGTCGTATAAGGGGAAGGAAGGACTTGGCGAGGAGAATTCGTGAGACTCACTTCGTCAAAAACCGAAGCGACCCGTGAAGTGCTAGAGCAAAAGCGTCAGGGGAAGAAAATCGGTCTTGTGCCAACGATGGGAGCCTTACACGTAGGGCATCGCAACTTAATTGAGGCCGTGTCCGCTCATTGCGATTATGTCTGTCTGTGGGTCTTTGTTAATCCGACACAATTTAACGATGCAGAGGATTATCGACGCTACCCGCGCTGCCTGGACAAAGACAAAGCCTTCGCTGAAGAGGCAGGAATCGATCTGCTCTTTGCTCCGTCTGAAGAGGAAATATATCCGCAGGGAGTTTCCTACTACGGCTCTGATGCTTCGGCACGAGTACGCAGCGGCAGCAGAGCAAATCGATTGGAAGGGGAAAAACGTCCCGGTCATTTCGATGGGGTGGTGAATGTGTGTAGCTGTTTTTTTAATATTCTTCAGCCAGACATAGTTGCCTTTGGTGAGAAAGACTATCAGCAGCTTCAGGTCATTGAACAACTAGTGAGTGATTTGCATTTCCCAATCGAGCTTCTCCGTGTGCCGATCGCGCGAGAGGAAAATGGTTTGGCCTTTAGCTCACGTAATGTTCTGCTAGAGAGTCCAGAGAAAGCGGCAATACTTCATCAGGCGATGCTTGAGGTGAAAAAGCGGGTGGCAAACGGGGAGCGAAACAGCGCGCTTCTACGGAGAGATGCTTGCCAGATGATTGAGGCTTGTGGCTACCGTATTGACTATCTGGAAATAGTAGACGGAATAAGCCTGCAAGAGGTTAAGGAGGTAGATAGTCAGAGCCATCTACTGCTCGCGGTATATGCGGAGAATAACATCCGATTAATCGACAACATGAGACTTACATG
>CAYGNZ010000460.1:0-306 GCA_964351345.1 uncultured Bdellovibrionales bacterium
ATTATATGGCGTCCCCAAGCCTTGAAGAAAAGCTAGATCGTGCGATGCAGCACGTTACCACTGCCTGGTTACCTCCCCATGAAGAAGTATTGGAAAAGATCCAATCCAGACTTTCAAGCGGAGCCTATGACAGTAAACAAGCAAGCCTTACTGAAGATCTAAAGGAAGACTTTGCGCTCTATATGTACTGCCTACGCGAGCTCACCTCGCTAGTAGAGCAAGAGCGTTTGGCGCAGGCTCTGGAGTCTGAGCAAGCACAACTTACCCCAAGTGAAATATTTGATGCGGCCTCAATAGAGGACTTTC
>CAYGNZ010000460.1:316-3098 GCA_964351345.1 uncultured Bdellovibrionales bacterium
AATATACTGAGTAAGTCTCGCAATGAAATTTCAACGCATTCGCTTGATGAAATGAGCGAGCTACAGGCGCTACGTTTTCGTGAGTCAATGTTAAGCGCTGCAACCGCAGAGGCCTTATCTGAGTCTGTGGATGTGAATCCAGAGACGGGTTTTTCTTGTGGGCTCTTGCGACAGCTTGGCCTGACCCTGATTGCTTGGAATTATCCACGAGTCTACAAGCGCGCCGTCGAAACTCGACAAGAAAACGCTACGCTTGATGCCAACCTCAAACGAACTCTAGGTTTTACTCCCACCCTGCTCGGCTTAAGTTTCGCCCGCAAATGGAATCTCTCCGATGACATTCTCTCAGCGATGGGCGAGATAAAGACCGTTGGGACGACAGGCTCAGGAGCTTTTAAGAAAAGCAGTGATACTAAACTTGCAGCAGCATCAACTGGCGCAACGCTTGCAAAAATTTGTGAGGTAGGCGAGGCCCTCGCTCGCGCGAACAATCCCGAGCATTACCCCAGCGCGCTTGATGACTGGGAGACCGCAAAAGAAGCAATCGGCAATTCACTTGGGCCTGAAGGAATTGCGGCGATTTATGAAAAAACTCAAGAACGACTAAGCTTCTACGCTGCTCGCGCCCCTGAACTGCAAGGTTTTGCCGAGGCAGAGGTCATTAAAGAGCGTATTGTCGACTCTCAGTATTCTGTCCGTCTGCTGGAGAAGAACCAATATCTCAAGGCTTGCCCGGAAGCTATTCAACGAGAAGTCAAAGCGCTGTATCAGAAGTTTCGACCGAACAAGATATTAAAATCAAATATTGAGCATTTGGTTAAACACATTATCCCAGCCACTGGTTTTAAGAATGGTGCGCTGTTTATGTATGAGCCAGATGAGCGAGTACTGGCACCCGCAGTAAAAGTCGGAGAGCCGACGCAGAAGAAACTTCGTTCTGTTCGGATTCACTCGCACTTAGCGCAGTTTGATTTGATAGCCTCAGCGTATTCACTCAAGTCGCCTCTACGAGAAGAATCTCTAGGGCCGAACGGAGAAAATTTCACGCTGTATGCCGGAGCAATTGGGTCGATTACTCCCATTGGCGTGCTCTATCTTGAATGCCAAACAGATCAGGCTGATTTTCCAGGGGGAGATCCGATGATTCTGTTTAAAGTGCTACGACACTGTCTCTGTGATTGCTTAAACGTCAGCTAGGACACTTTCAGCCGCTTCTTCACCTGACGAATTAGAAAACCAATCAGCGGAATTTTTTCGTAAAAATACGTTGCCGCATCCCAGTAATCGATGTGCGCACAGACAAGCCCTGCGTTGTTGAAGCGTAGCTCGCTAAAACCCACCACAAACCAAGGTTCGGATGAGGACATCTTTTTGGGAATGAACGGCATTTCCCATTTCAGTGGCGCCATATTCTCTTTCTGATACGACTCCACAATTTTAAACTTCGGGTCGATGGTATCCCGAAACATATCGTGCATTACCTCAATAACCTTCTCGACTCCACGGAGGTCATTAAAGGGATCGCGAAAGTGAATATCTTCTGCGGCGAGAGTTCGTAGTTGCTCCACGCTCTCGGGCGTCATTGACTCGTAGTACTCAATATATTGTTGGAGGGGTTGGCTAATATCCATGCTCAGTGCCCTTATGCATTCTTGAGGTAGGGTGTGGTCTTACGCATGATAATAAAATAGAGTGCTAATTCGCGTCAGCACGTGCCAAAACCTACACCCTTAGGTAGCAAAGCGGCAAGTAGCTTGGCTCTGAAGTCGTCATTGGGAGAGAAAGGCAGAATGGTCGAAGACAATTCAGTTACCGCCTGGGGAGGTGAGGAAACTAAGTATTTTTATGAACTCACACCGGAGCGTATTCTTGACGCGGTTGAGACCTTCGGCTTCCGCTGCACTGGCCGATGTATCGCCCTGAACTCCATGGAGAACCGAGTCTATGAAGTCGAGATTGAGGTTGATGACGAATCAACAATAAAAAGCCCTAGCGAACGTTTCCGAATCGTAAAGTTTTATCGCCCAGGGCGCTGGAGCAAAGCGCAGATTTTAGAAGAACATCAATTTCTCCTCGACCTCGCCGAGCTAGAAATCCCAGTAGTCGCTCCCGAAGTGTTCGATGGAAATCAAACCATCTTTGAACTACCGCAATGCCAAATTCTTGCCGCCGTTTTCCCGAAAATCGGCGGACGCAATCCCGATGAATTACAAGACGAGCAACTCCCCCTCGTTGGCCGTCTCCTTGCCCGCCTGCATAACGCTGGCTCAATAAAACAAGCCCCGCACCGTATCCGCTTACACACCGAAACCTACGGCATTCAAAGTCTCGACTACCTGCTTGATTCCGAAACACTTCCCGCCCATCTAGAACAGAGCTATATCGATCTCGTGGAAGAGCTCTGCGAAACCGTAGAACCTTGGTTTGAAGAAGCGGAAGTGCAAAGAATTCACGGCGACTGCCACCTCGGCAACCTGCTCTGGGGTACCTATGGTCCATTCTGGGTAGACTTCGACGACATGGTTCGAGGCCCTTGCGTGCAAGACCTCTGGCTGATCATTCCCGGAAGAGACGAGTACGCCCAACGCCAACTCGACATCCTCCTCGAAGCCTACGAACAAATGCGCCCCTTCAACTACGACTCCCTCAAACTAATCGAAGCCCTCCGCGCCCTACGAATGATCCACTTCGACGGCTGGATAGCCAAACGCTGGTCCGACCCCGCCTTCCCCAAAGCCTTCCCCGAATACGGCACAGACAAATACTGGAACGAACAAATCCG
>CAYGNZ010000461.1:0-3089 GCA_964351345.1 uncultured Bdellovibrionales bacterium
CTGGTATATTTTCTTTCCGCGATTGGCGCGGGGCTTGTGCTTGTCGCTCATCGATTCGCGTTTTTTGCGATCGGTATTGCCGTTTGCTTACTCCCGGCATTTGGTAGCGGCGCGTTATCGGTATTTGTTTGTTCTTGTCTAATGAGTTTTGAAGTCAAGCGACTTGCGATGAGGGACAAAGAACTAGATGTCGCAACCGCGAGTGAGCGTTTCTTTTTGTATGGCGTTGTCGCTTTTCTCCTTCCGTCTCTCGGGGGACTCCTGCAAGCAACGATACTCGAAGCTGATTTTCTGGTGCTCCGGACGTTGTTTGATTTTGCCGGACCTATTGGAGTGTTGCGTTACCTCCAACAAAGCTTCACTGAATGGCGAGGCCCCTTTACCTACGTGCTGGGATACATTCTTGCAGTGCTCTTTGGCCTTTCAATATTACGCTTCGAGCGTGACGGCGACGGACGAATCATCTCAAATCTTCTCACCGGTCTAGCATCTGGTGCCGTGTTGAGCGTACTCTTTTTTGCGCTCCAGTATCACGATCCGAGTGGGGTGTTCGCGCTAAACCGCACAGCCTTCTGGCAGTTTGTGAATCGGTATCCATCGAGCTTCAGTGACCCAAATGCCTTCGGTATCGTTGCCGCGCTGCTGGTGCCCTTGCTTTTCTTTGTTGGTACGGGCGAGCGAGCGTGGTTTTTTCGTCTTTCTGCAATCGCATTCCTGCTCACGGTTCCCTGGTCCGGCTCGCGCACGGTGTGGTTTGGCATGATCATTTGGATGCTCCTTCTTTTTTCTCGCTACTCTGGTGGTGAGGATACGCAGAAGATGCAGAAAAGAGGGTTCACCTTATTTTTCGCGAGTTTCCTTTTGCTTGCGCTTCTTGGGCAGCCCACGGTGAATGAGTTTTTACAAGAGTCAGTTCCTATCGCCGCAAGCGAGCGAGTGGTGAAGAGCCTGCATTGGGAACAGGGTAGCTCTACTCTTTCTAGCCGACTTATTTTTGGTCGAATTGCGCTGGCGATGTGGGCAAAAAGCCCTGTGATTGGGGTAGGTCTCGGGCGTTTTTATTCCGAGCAGGCTGAGGTTGCTGCAAGTCTTGGATTGAATTTGGACGGTTGGCGGGACAATGCCAACAACTTCTACCTTCAAGTCTTGGCTGAAGAGGGTTTAATTGGGATTCTTCTGACGATATTTGCCATATATTTTTTCGCAATATCTCTCTCTGGGAAGCCGCTTCGTGATGGATGGACTTCACTTGATCAAAAGATTGTATCGCCTCGTTTGCTTCTCGCGCTTTCTCGTATCGCAAGCGGTGTGCTCGCATTGTTACTCTTTACTGGACCTCATCTCTTTTTTGAGGAGGTGAGATTTCTCAGCGTACCACTTCTGACCATGGGGGTTGCGCAGGTTGATCCTCAACGAGAGCTCTTACTTTCGAATCTCCGCAAACTATTGAAGACGATGATGTTGCTCGTGCCTCTGCTCTACGTCTTTCTCCCTGTTGTCGGTGGACTTCAAGAGAGTACGAAAGGACTCTACGCGAAAGAACATGGAGAACGAGGATTTTTTGCGTGGACTGCGCGTTCAGCAAGATTGGCGTTCTGTGGGCCGGAGCGTCCGGGTGAACTGCAGTTCCGTGCATTGAATCCCGATCTCGCGCAGACGCCGCTGCGAGTTCGGCTCGCCGCACTCCGTGGGGGAAGAGTTGAGAAGTTGGACGAGATCTCGGTATCCGACCCCGATTGGAAAACACTCCCCTTAGGTCCTCCCACCACAGCAGGCAGCGAGCCGGAGATTTTCGTTATTGATGCCTCCAGGGTCTGGAGCCCCGTAAGAACCCACGGCCAAGGTGACTGGAGAGTGCTTGGGGTGATGCTTGAGTGGCCGTCAGGGCTCTGTCGTGAGCCCAAATAACAAGCAACGAGGTCGACGGTGCATAGCAAGGCTGAATTACTAGAATGCGTCCCAAACATCAGTGAGGGAAGAGATAGCACTCTCATTGACACTATCGCGCGTGCTGGCGATTCCGTCCCGGGAGCAAGAGTGCTGCATATCGACTCTAATGCAGATGCAAATCGCACGGTGTTTACTCTCGTAGGAACACCCCCTGCATTGCAAGAGGCAATGTTTGAGCTTGCCCTGGTTGCGATAGAACGCATTGACATGCGACAGCACGCCGGAGTCCATAGGAGGCTCGGCGCGGTCGATGTGGTTCCCTTCGTCCCCTTGGGTGAACTGCCAATGTCGGTGGCGATTGATCATGCAAAGAGTTTTGGAAATCGACTTTTTAGTGAGCTTTCAGTTCCCGTGTATTGGTATGAGGCTTGTGCCAAGGATAAAAAGCGCACTCCGCTTCCCTACGTTCGAGGTAAAGGATATGCAGCGTTGGCCGAGCGTTTTGCCACCTCGACGCTACTGCCAGATCTTCACTCTGGAGCGGTGAACGAAAAAAGTGGCGCGAGCGTAGTCGGCGCTCGACCAATTATGATTGCCTACAATATCAATCTTGGCACTCGGGATGTCGAGATTGCAAAGCGTATCGCTGAGAGAATGCGAAGCTCGGGATGGAAAGAAACACGAGGTGGAAAGACTATCTCCCATCCCGGTCGTTTGCCCCATCTTCGAGCCATTGGCTGGATGATAGAGGAATATGGCTGCGCGCAGGTCTCGATGAACCTACTGAATTTCAAAGAAACAGGCTTATTCGAGGTGTTTGAAGTGTGTAAGGAGCTTGCGGTAGAGTTTGGTACGAGTGTGGAAGGCAGTGAGCTAATTGGTATGCTGCCCGCGCAAGCTCTGCAAGATGTAGCGGTAAAACTGCGTCTGAGCGAGGACCAGGAGCAGCTCGGCAAGGTAGTCTCCTACCTGGGTCTCGATTCCTTGCGCGAGTTTCGACAAGCTGAGAGAGTCTTGGAGTATAGCATTGGTAGTGAGCAGCACATCGTACCGCGATAAATAAGACCGTATGCCCCGAACTATGGCACGACGAGAAACAACAGCAGATCGTCCGGTATATGTCCGAGGAGATCCCGCCGATTGTGCGTATATCATTACGCGTGGAGTGTTAAAGGTGGATTTCGGAGAAGGCGTAGAGC
>CAYGNZ010000462.1:0-3085 GCA_964351345.1 uncultured Bdellovibrionales bacterium
CGAAAGCAATTCAATACCAGGGAATGAGCTTTGAATCGTCGGATGAATTCAACGAATGGTATCAGGATTTCACCTCAGGAAAGGGGAAAGAAGGAGAGGATTTATACTCGCGCTGCGATCTGAGCTGTAGTCCCCAATACACCAGCACCATTTCCGAACGCCCCTCGGGAGAGCTTTTGGCCTCTACCAGCGTTATTTGCGGGCATGCGCGGGATAAGTCAGAAAACAACTACCGCCTCACGGCGGAACTCCATTGGCTCTGTGCCGAAAAGTGAAGTGCGTAAGAGTCTCTCGGATTTAGGAAACAGCAACCTTGCCGCAGCTACCGACGAACCGCGCCCTAGATAATTGTAGCATTTAAGATATCTTGGCTAATCGACTCACTCATCTCTCGAATCGGTCCAACAACCTCCCAAAAGACTTCACTGAATGAATCGAGAAAGCTTGGGCGTTTCGTCGCACTTTGCTCCTCATCCTTAAGCACTTGATAGGCTCGAAAAAGAAAGTTAGTTCCGTCAAGGATTACCGTCTTTACTTCAGGAGATACGACACGCGCGTCAGGCCCATCATGGTGCATGAAATAACTTGCAACAAAGGTCTGATATATCTTTTCGGGTCCACGCAACTCAGCAACTTTGGGCTCAATCTTTTCCCGGTAGTTGGCAAGGTAGTGTTGAATACCTGCTTCCGCATTACGCCAGGGGTCCATGCACTCTGAGGGAGAGAGACCAAAAAGCTGGCCGGTACCGCGAACAAATTGAAACAACCCACACGCAGATGTTGTCGGCGCACGCGCCATGGGATTGTAGCCAGACTCTACTTCCACCGTCGCAAGCAGCACTGCTTGATCAACAATTGAAAGCCCTTCGAGCTTTGCATGATATAGTACTGCTTTCACTGCCTCACGCTGCATCCACTCCGGCGCACCCACACGGAGAAAACTACTAACACCAATTCTACTTACTTCCTCCGAGTCATGGTCACGGGTATAGCGTGAGACTTCAATGATTCGGCTGATAGTTGATTCAGATATTTGAGACAGCACGAAACGGTCATGTAGTCGTGAGCCCATCACCACGAGCAAGGAGATTACGCCTAAAAAAAGTAGATTGAGAATTGCGTGGCTCGGATAGCGGTACAAGTAGCCAAATACTGATTTTACAAATTTACTACATCCCCAGTACGTAGCGATCACGGAAGAACGCAGGGCGATAAGAAGAAGGCTTACGATGCCAGGGACCGGCTCCGCAATTTTTGTCTCGGCAGGCCCGTAGAGCTCGGTTGCAGTTCGAGTTCGTTCTATGGATTCTGCCCCGGGAAGCGTTTTGTGTTCGCCTTCAGTTTGCAACTTGATTTCAAAAGTCGTAGGGGCAGGATTGTTTAGCTCCCGAGTCTCAGTAGCGCATGCGAAAGTTTCATGTTCGCTGCCAAATCCATTTGTCGCACTGCTCAGCGAATCGCCGCTCTTTCCGGATTCTAGTGTCATATCCCCAGTCCTTGCACTATGCCTGAAAACTCGCGCTTCATTGATTGAAGTAGCAGGAGGTAAGATGCGGAAAGACTAGAGAGAGGTGCCTAGAATCGAAAAAAGCTCAAATTTTGAGGTGTTTAGCTCTGCGCTCCGCGTGAGTGAAGGGTATCCAGATGCGCTAAAGCAAGGTCTGCTTGAATGGAGAATTGCTTAAACGAATCGTAGTCATCATGGGTAAGCTCCCGGCCCGAAGGATGTCTATCGGCAAAGAACAAGCCGATTGGCTTACCAAGCACTACCGTGGGGGCTACGAAAAATGGACTGTTTCCTATAACCGAGGAGATATTTTCAGGCACTAACTTCTCTATTGCCGCTGCACTTCTATCTGGCACCCAGAGCGCGCTCTGACTCTCCACGATAAAGTGGAAAATATTGGGGACCTCAGAGTTTATATCGAAACGAAAATTTTGCATCAGTGACTCAGTGGAGTGCCCACGAGCAGTTTTAATTCTCAAAAACTTTCGGTTTGGACTTAGGAGAGCAAATAGTGCTCGATCCATGCCCAATCCGAGGTAGATTCCTTCCAGAATAAGTTCGAGCATTTCGCTGACGTTCGTACCAGATTCTAGTTTGGTTGAAATCTCACGTAGGATTCGAAGTTGCACCATGGGATCGGGTTCGAGAAAATTTTGCGGTGATGCCGCACTCATTGTCCCGGGAGGTAGCACTTCTCTATTTGCCGGCCTGGGAATGCTCTCCCCTGCTGCTCGCGCTCCAAAGCCCTTCGCCATGCTCACCGCTTCCTCTGCATTGTTCCGAAGCGTTTCCTCTAGTTGCTCCTTTGCAACACCGGTGTATTCAGCCATCTCAGCGACAATTTCTGCAACCTCTGGCCCATCCCAGCCGCCCTCGACTGCCTTGGCAAAATCGTGGCTCAGCTTCACCCCTCGCCATCGTGAATCAGTAACCTCCGCATCTGCCCAGGCCTTCTCCAGCATCGGATCTAATCCCCAAGCCGATGAGAGGCCCTTGGTGAGTTCTTGTAGTTCGAATCCCAGTAACTCACGCTCAATCTGCTCATGACTTCGGTCTTCCACGGAGTCAATCGCATCAGAGAGCTGATTTGCCGCATCGCCACCGAAACACCAGAATGCCATTTCTCCCAAGCGATACAGAAGTGCGGCGGTGAATATTTCTTCCGCAGCAGTCTCCCCTCGTAGATACGCTAAGCTACGCGCCTGAACGGCTGCATGAAACGAGCGCCCCATCTCAACTAAAAGCTGATCATGAGAGCTACCTTTGAGCAGCTTGCCAATTACTGCAACCGTGAGACAAAGAGAGCGCACCTCATCAAAGCCAAGCATCACAAGGGCACGGTTTACGGTATTTAGCTTTTTCGTCCGGGGAATGTGGTAGGCGCCGTTGGTGAGGCGTAGAACCTGCATAGTCATTGCCGCATCTTGATGGATGATATCGGCAAGCTGGTGAATGTAGCCACCATCGTCATCATCAGCCATTTCCGCGATAGCTTGCACAGTAACGCCAAGTGCGGGCATTTCCTCTTCAGAGAGGTGCTTGAGCCAAGCATCAAATGATTGTTTTTGGTTATCCATA
>CAYGNZ010000463.1:0-3079 GCA_964351345.1 uncultured Bdellovibrionales bacterium
GCGCAAACACAGGCGCACTGACGAGCAGCACCGCAGCAGTCGTATATCCGTAGTAGTAGGCAAGCAAACCAATACTGCTCCACCAATACGTCATCAAGAATTTTCCTCGGGCAGCACTCATCACAGCAACCCACAGCGCGTACCAGGGTAGAAATACCGTTGCGGCCAGGGCAAGTAATAGGAAAAGAATCCGTTCAAAGCTCAGCTCTGGGTCTTTGATACGCCGAAAGAGAAAAAAACAGTAGAGCGTGACAAAAACACAGCGTCCCCAAAGGAGGGACTCCTCGGCGGTCAAAAAGATATGTCCAGTCCAGTGCCAAAGGTAGGCAAAGAGGATGATTGGAGTTCCCAAAAACGCGGCATACTCACGGCGCAAACTGCTCACTTCCAAGAGACCATGCAGCGTCGCTGCATCGGAAAAATAAGGCACTGCGACGAAAAAGGCGAGAAGGAGTGAGGGAAGAGTGAGTAGTATCGATGAGGGTCGAATGTCGCGTGATTGCTGAAGAATGAAGCGGAAGGCGAAAGGAATAAGAATTATCGCAGGCACTTTTATTAACGAGGCGAGCGCAAGATAGGGGAGGACAAGGAGGAACTGCTTTCGACGAATAGCGCGGATCGCAAAAAGTATTCCACAAAGCATCCAAATATCATTATGCGCATTGTTTACTGAATCAATCAGCACAAGCGGATTCGCTGCGAAGAGATAAAGCGATTTTCTTGTTTGTTCCGAGTTAGAAGGCGAGCAGTCTAGTAGTGCAAAGAAGCAGAACAGCGTCCCAAGTAATCCCAAGAGTTTAAACCCCACAATAGTGTAGGCGATGTCTTCTCCAACGACCCAGCAAAGTAGGGCGGATAGACTAGTCCAAACCGGTCCGTACGGTTGAAGTTGATTCAGCCATCCTGGGAAAATGTAATCGGTGATGGGATCAGACCAAATCTCGCTCACTGGATACTCGTAGGGATTGAAGCCGTGAAGCCCCAGCAATCTTCCGCGAGCAGCATAGAGATAGATATCGCTTGAGAGCAGAGGCGGAGTCGCAATCAAGATCGCGCCTGCGACGATGTGCAGCAGGAGTAGAAATCGTGCGCTAAACGATTGAGCACAGAAGTAGCCCAGGAGGAATACAAGCAAAACGATAAGAATTACTCCCAAGCCCTCGGGGTTAACCACGAGTGACTCCAGAGTGAGATAGCTCTCGAACGCACTTCGAAGTTGATAAATTCCAAGCCACAACGCGAGCCAAACAACGAAGAAAATACTGCGAACCAGGAGCGGAGTGCGGGAGCAGGTGGCGGTCCAAGAGGGGAGAAATCTCATGGAAAAGTAGTAGGACAAATCAAGACCCTGAGCAATCTTAGTTCTGCGCTCGCTGCTTCAGCCCAAAAACGATGCTTTTCTTTGGCACCTGAGAGGAAATCTCCCCCATTGCGGTGCATTGTGAGGTAGAACGACTAATGACAATCTATTAAAGCCACGATAGGTTTTACTGGCGAACCCAACAATACGACGGCTCAATGAGTAACAAGCAAGCTCTCAATCTTAAAGTAGGTAGCGTGCTCAACAAGCGCTACGAAATACTTCGTCCCCTCGGTCGAGGAAGCATGGGAATGGTTTATTGCTGCAGAGATGCACGAGCCGACGGCCGCCTTGTTGCGATGAAGATACTTTTTGAGGAATTCGCCAAAGATAGAGTAGGAATTGAACGTTTTCGAAACGAAATTTTGGCTGCCTATAAAGCGGTTCATAGAAACGTGGTGCAACCATTTGACTATTTTGAGCAGGACGGCCTTGTCGCTTACACGATGGAGTATGTTGACGGAGAGGAAGTGGCCGCCATACTTGCTCGCGGTACGGAAGTAGAAATACCGAGCGCGGTGAACTGCTTGATGGAGATGTGTCGAGGGGTGCAAGCGATACACTCGACCGGAATTGTGCATCGAGATTTAAAGCCAGAGAACGTGATGCTTGCCAAAAACGGTGAGATTAAAATCATGGACTTTGGCATTGCGAGGTCGTTGGAGGGAAAAAAGCTCACCGCGCACGGCGCTCTGCTCGGCACGGTTGAGTACATGAGTCCCGAATATCTCGCCGAAGATAAAGTTCATCCACTCGGCGATATCTACAGTCTAGGTGTCATTGGCTATGAGCTACTTACTGGCAGTCTGCCGCATCGAGGTGGTGGAGTGTTAGAAGTAATTGAATCGAAGCTTCACAAATCACCGGTTCCTCCTCACGAACTACGAAAGGATTGCCCGATTGTTTTAAGCAAAATGATTCTTAAAGCGATGCATGCAGACCCGACAAAGCGATACCAAAACGCGCGAGCCTTACTTCATGACCTCGCGACTTTGGGATATGAGTCTGGGGTGAGAATTCCGACTGCGGAGCTCGAGCCTGAACGAGTTCAAGACCTGGTCAGCTCAAGCGTTGAGGATGAGCCAGAGCCGTCTGACCCCGCTCCTCAACCATGGGACCTAATTCTAGAGGCGAGTGAGACTCCCTTGGATCGAGGGGAGATTTCAGATGAAATGCTCCCTCATCCCACTAAGACAAACTCTCGCCGTATCGCGGTGTTGGGGATTTTGTTGCTTCTTGGCGTGTCGATCTTGTCGGTTCAGCAGGCAATGCGACGCTCTTCCGCAAACTCTCTTGGTGGCCCTGGACGAACCGATTTTGCGCTCGTCGATGCTGCCGCAAAATGTGACTTCGAAGCGGCTCAATCGTTAGACCCCGAAACGCTCGATCCGAACGAGAAAGATGAAATTGGGGATTCGGCACTCACCTGGGCCGTACGAAAGGATTGTCTACCAATCGTAAATTTCCTTATCGAGAAAGGTGCCGATGTGAATAGCGCAGGAAGTGATGGCAAAACGCCATTGCAATGGGCAAATGAGAGCGGTTTTCATGATGTGGAAAATTTGCTGTTACATTTCGGTGCTGAGGTGCGAACTGATTCGAAGGAGGAGAAAGGACAATGACAAATCAAGTACTTCGTACAGTCCTTCCCGGTGTTTCGCACTTCGTGCCAGAGCGGCGAGTGAGTAATGCAGACCTTACCAAGGTGATGGACACCAG
>CAYGNZ010000464.1:0-3072 GCA_964351345.1 uncultured Bdellovibrionales bacterium
CCGAGCATCAAGAGTTCGTTGTCACGCCTGATATTCTCAAGACTCTCCCTCGACTCCTTGAGCTTCATGACCAACCATTTGCAGACTCTTCAGCACTACCAACGCTCCTGCTCGCCGAGATGACAAAACAACACGTCACGGTTGCCCTTAGTGGTGATGGAGGAGATGAGCTCTTTGCGGGATATGACCGATTCGCTGGCGCCACCTCTCTGGCCAATATATATAATATTCTTCCCTCCCCGCTCCAGTCCGTCTTTCTTACGCTGGTTTCTGCTCTCCCTGAGCAAAGTGTACACAAGGGGAAAGTAACCACGCTACGACGCTTCCTCTCGGCAGCACCCCTCCCCTTTGAAGAACGCTACCAAGAAATGGTGGGGATTTTTTCAGCAAGGGAAGTTGCTCAACTTCTCTCGGCAGAGGCAAGCACTGAAGCACTGGAAGCCTATGTCGAGCGATTTGAGCAGGCGGGCTCAGACTCTGAGCTTGAGCAATTGCTCTTTGTCAACGCCACCACCTACCTTCCCGGTGACCTGCTGGTCAAAGCAGACCGCTGTAGCATGGGAGCCTCTCTCGAAGTACGAAGCCCCTTTCTCGATGACAAGCTTTTTGATTTCGTCCGCACGCTTCCCGAGACTTTCAAAATCAAAGGCATGAGCAAGAAGTTACTTCTCAAAGAGGCGTTCCGTGGAATTGTCCCCTCTGAAATTATTGAACGCAAAAAACATGGCTTCGGCGTGCCCATAGGTCATTGGTTCCGCACCTCTTTACGTGAATACGTCGAGAAGGTCTTTGCCGACGCGAGAATTTTTGACGACAAGGTCATTACGGAAGCAGCAGCACGCCGAATAATTCACGAGCATATGGTAGGGAAAACGGATAATTCCCATCGCATTTGGGCCTTGTTAACCTTGGAACTGTGGTATCGAGAGCTGAGCTAAACTCGGGCGTTCGAGGTAAATTCTTGCCCGGCACAACTCCGCTTCGATGGCTGCATTTCTCGTGCGAATAAACTTATTTAGCTCGCCGAGCACAGCTCACAAGATCCTCAACGAAAAATTTCATCGATTTCACGAGCATCGCAGACAGAACCACTGCGATAGACGGCTTCCCGTAACGAACTAATATCTTCCCGTAAAGGTAAATCATTCGTCGTATCGCGGTGCCGCGTCCCTGAACTCCAATAGAACTCTCGTGCACACGGTAGAGCACCTCCTGCTCTACCGTAGCCTTAGGAAGAATACCGTTCGCTAACAAGCACGCCCACGCCTCGGCATCTTCAACCGCGACGAGCTGAGGATCGGCATCAAAGAGAGGGAAGAACGACTCGACGAGTGAGCGACGAAGAACGACCGAACTCAGCGATATATGACTAAAAAACAAAAACGCCCCTAAACTTTTTACCTCTCGACGTCGCACTTCTTTTCGCTGACTTTCCCCAAAATACGTGATTCCCCGAGAGTAGACAAAGCCAAGAGCCTCCTCAGCCTCAAATAGCCGAAGTTGGTTTTGCAGCTTTTCAGGGAGCCAGAGGTCATCTGCATCAAGGTATGCGATAAACGAAAAATCTAACCCTGCCTCTACGGCATACTCGACTGCTCGATTTCTCGGTCCGGCCGGACCTCCCGAATTCTCTGGAAGGCGCACGATATGAAACCGCCCGTCGTTTTCGCTGAACCGAGCAAACACTTCAGCGGAAGCATCCGT
Source organism: uncultured Bdellovibrionales bacterium (assembly GCA_964351345.1). GTDB lineage: Bacteria > Bdellovibrionota_C > UBA2361 > SZUA-149 > SZUA-149 > SZUA-149. The sequence goes on from CAYGNZ010000464.1 coordinate 1,705, forward strand.
TGACGCGTCGTCGACAAGCACCACTTGCCAATGCCGATACGTTTGCAACTGCACGCTCCGAAGCGTTTCCTCAAGATACTTTTCGCGATTATAACACGCAATAACGATGAGGACATTTGACGCTGATGACATGGGGGCAGATTGGCCTATGATCGATTACTCTTGTCTCGCAATTTAGTCGGTCTCATGAGCGTCCTACGAACTCCTCGCTACAGAGTCACGAGGCAAGCCTTGCGCCACCAAAGCGTATTCGGCAAGCGCATACTCATATTCCGGCACGCGCTGACGAAGCGCTTCACCTCGAAGAAATCTCACAACCTCCTCCGTGGCTTCAAGTTCCATTCGCGACCGACAGTCCGAGGACATCGAACCCATATGGCAAGTAGTAATACACCGCTGTGTCGAGGTGAGTACCCCACTGTAGGGTTCATTTTCAAATACATCAATTGCTGCTCCAGCAATAGTTCCTTCTTGGAGGGAATTCGCAAGTGCTCGCTCATTTACAATACCTCCGCGAGCAGTATTAATCACAACTGCAGACGGTTTCATGAGAGCAAACTCTTTTTCCGAAATAAGATCTCTCGTTTCCGGTGTCAGCGGGACATGCACCGAAACGATATCAGCTGCCCGAAGCAACTCCTCTTTACTCACATACCCAACGCCAAAGCGCTCGTAGAAACCACGATCGATATAGAGATCGTTTGCAAGCACCGTGCAGCCAAACCCCTGAAGATGTTGTATGACACGTCGCCCGATCCTTCCGGTGCCTAGTATTCCGACCGTCGCTCGTGCAAGTCGCGAACCCATGTAGCGATGCCAGACACCATTCTTCATGCCAATACTCGATTCGGGAATATAACGAATCAGGGAAAGCATAAGCCCAAGTGTTAGCTCAGCAACGGCAGCAGCAGGAGCTTCAGGTGTATAACTTACCTCTATCCCTTTCTCTCTTGCATACAAGATGTCGACACTATCTAAGCCTACTCCCACTCTAGAGATGAGGCGCAGGTTTGGTGCCGAATCCATCACCAACCGTGAGTTTGGTTCCGTGCCTGCGATAATAATACTGAAATCTTTGGCTAATTCGGCAAGTTCCCGCTCTTTGAGTTTTCGACCAATCGGATTGATTACGTATTCAACGTTGTTCTCTTCGAGCAATTTCAACGGCGATTCCGAATAACTACCGAAGGGAATTGTCGTAATCAACACGCGATCGGTGGCAGAAGAACGGGAGTGTTGAGGGAATGAGCCGGTAATAAGTGTCTGATCTGCGCTGCTCGCGACTGCCTCAACATACGGTGTATTTTCAGCGCTAAACCCTCTTGAGATAAGCCATTGCTCAATCGCCGGGACTTGCCACGGGTAGTC
>CAYGNZ010000465.1:0-3052 GCA_964351345.1 uncultured Bdellovibrionales bacterium
CCAGGGATTGATGAAAGATCCACTGCCGCGCGAAGGGAACGTCCGATGAGACGCTGGATTTCCATGGTCCTTCCACCCTGCTTACCACTGCTCGCCTCACGCTTATTGCGAGTATGAGTGGAGCGAGGAAGCATTCCATACTCAGCAGTGATCCAACCGGTCCCCTCATCTTTCATCCAGCGAGGCACTTCTTGCTCAACGCTTGCCGTGATCAGCACCTCAGTAGAACCACAGGCGATCAGCGCTGAACCTTCCGCATAGGGATTGACACTCGGAGTAATCCGCAGTTCTCTGATTTCGTCGAACGCCCGACCATCACTTCTATTTGCCATCTTGGTTTCCTTGACTCCATTCAGTAAAAAGAAAGCTTAACGTATTGCTACGGAATTACCAATTCTCCTCAAACCAAAGCTCTCGCTCAGATTCTCTGTAGACTTGGCCTTGTCTAAAAACGCCAGTTTTTTGGCAAGCCCGGCTAGAGAAAAAATATTTAGAATGGTAGCACTATCATATCCCGCTGTGGATTATCAGAACGAATGGTGAACGCCTGATAACATTTGGTATTTCGGAGCTGTACGCACAATGAAAACTCTTCCCCAACAAGCCATAGCACTCCTCGCTCTGGTATTCTTGTTTGTAAGTCCCTGTTCAGCTGAAGATGCTTATTCTTGGAAGGATAAGAGCGGGCGAACGGTATACGGTAGTAAGCCACCGAAAGGCGCTCAGGGTGTGAGCAGTCTCAAGACAAACTCTCTCTCTCGATACTCTTCAGATAAGGTACTAAAGCGTTTAGGTTGGTCTGAGGAGGCCAATCGGGCCAAGCTCAATGCAGAAGCCGAGAACACCGATTCTGAGCTTGCCATACCCGATGAAGAACCAGAGGTTGCACCGCTCTCTCCTGCAGAACTCAAAGCCTCAAGCCCAAACGTGCAGCGCAATGACACAGGAGATATTCTTGGATGCTCAGTTGAGGTGCGTAACGAAGGCGGCTTAAGCGCTAATTCCGTCAGCGTTTCCTTCTCGTTTCCTGATGGCACGCTTGTGCCTGGTGTCGGACCCGAAGAAATAGCACCGAACTCAAAGGCAAGTTACAAGATTCCAGATGAGCTCTTGCCTTTCTCAACAACGAATAATCTTGACGATCAACCGGTAGCTGAGGCAGTCGTGCCAAGTGTCATTATTGACAGCGAAGGAGCGCTTCTCGTTGGCGAGTAGGGCGGACACTACCTCCCTTCCGACCTTGGGAAGCCCCGGCGTTCCAGGCAGACTAGGCCTGATACCGGAAAAGGACTAAGGATTCGCCCACAGAATCAGTAAGCCGTCCTCCACTGAGAATCTCTTCGACATTTGACCGCCAATCTTTCGGCGTCCGTTCTAACCATCGCCGCCGACTCAAATACAAGCCATTCGTTTTCGGTATGCGGCGAAAATTTTGTAAGCGTATTGGCTTTCGGTAGTAGAAGAAAAAGGAATCAAAAGATTCATCCCCTGGCTTAAGCAGCATGGTGACTTCCTCCCCCGAGGGAAGTTGGCCTGAAACCCTTTCTGCAAAAAACTTATACGAATGAGTGATTCCTTTTATTCCCAGTAAGCTGGGCACGAATACGACAAACACAAGTTGCGAAAAAAGAAAAACACTCAGCATGAGAGCGGCAATACGTTTCTGGGAAAACGCGACTGCCCAACAGCATAAGGCACCGAAGGAAAAAATGAGAAAAAAGCCCAAAAGCGTTCGAGGTGAACGTTGTATCGCGATCGGTAGACTATACATGCTGCGTTCGCAAGACTCACAGGAGGAAAGAAAGGGAATGGCTTGCAGACTTGTGACACAATAAAAACCGAGCGCAGCCAGAGGCACAAGCGCTAGCACAAAGTAGCCGCCAACTCGAAGTTTTTTAGAGTCTAGCAGCGTCCGCGCATCAAGCGATCGAATCCAAGTCGACACATACAGAGAAAAAAGAAGGGAGAATGCCGGAAGAGCAGGTAGCAGATAGGCTCGCCTCTTCCCCTCTGAGAGACTGAGGAAGACAAATACCGCAAGCAGCCAAATCACTGATGCCTTCTCTAGCAGATTTTCTTTCTGTCCAAAGCGTTGACGAATTCCCGTCACTCCCTCTCCACGAAACCAGAGCAGGAGGAGAGCAATACACGCGAGAGGAAACCACGGTGCCATTTGGGAGAATACATGGATACCGTAGTAGTAGAACGGCTTGGACGGAATACCGGAACCACCAAAAAATCGGGTCAGATTTTCAAAAATGATTTGTCGCGCTAGAAATGAATCTTTACCGGACAGCGTTGCCAAAATATACCAGGGCAAGCCAACCGCGATAGCAAGGAGCCATCCTGGACGGAAAACGGCCTTCACTCCAGCAAGACTCGAGGTGAATCTCCACGCAATAGCGACTACGACCAAGACCGGAAGCACGATACCGAGTGGACCTTTTGCTAAGACTGCAAACCCGCTGATTAAGCCAAGAAAGCAGTACGTGGATTCCTTCATCTCACGTAACGTCAGCCCCGATTCGATTGTCGAAATTGCCTGTGAAATCCACAGCGAGATTGCGCCAACAACCAAGAAGCTAAAAAGCATGTCGACGCGACCATCCATTGCAAGATGCGTAAACCCGTAGCTACTCAGTAAGACACCAACGGAAACCAAGGCAGCTAAAGTGCCCGCACACTGTCTGGCCAAGGCGAAGACAACTCCGATTACCCCAATTGCGGCAAGAGCCGAAGGGAGACGCAAAGCGAATTCATCATAGTGTGGCAACAGCGTAGCCAGAACACTGCCTATCCAATGAAAAAGGATGGGTTTAGAGGGAATAGTCTCTCCATGGCGAAGAGGAAGAATAAACTCGCCAGTCCGCAGTATCTCATACACCACAACTCCTTCCCTAGCCTCGGATACTTGGAACACCAAACAAAAGCCGAGAAGCGGTAGAAGCAAAAAACTAGCGACAAGCATGACCGCAAGCACACCAAGAAGGCCATGAGATAGGAATTCCAGCTGCTTTATTTGCAAGGCTTCTCCGAAATCCTTTTGCGTATA
>CAYGNZ010000466.1:0-3051 GCA_964351345.1 uncultured Bdellovibrionales bacterium
GTGGTCTTACCTCGGCGAACCTCACCGCGTTGTTAGAGGGGTTCTACCGCTCCTTGTCCGAAAAACTCGCTCGACGATCGCAAACACTTGCACACCGCGATTTTCATTCTTGGAATCTGATGGTGCATCACGCACAGCTACGAGTGATAGATTTTCAAGATGCGTTGCTGGCAACTCCTGAATACGATTTGGTATCTCTGCTGCACGATCGGGACACGGATTCCTTATTAGGTGAAACAAACTACGCGTCCTTAATAGGGTACTACTGTGCCCAGGCGAAACCAGGAGAGGATTTTCCACAAAACTTTGCTGAAGTTTCGCTACAGCGTGATTTTAAAGTCGTAGGACGCTTTGCAAAGCTGAGCTCTCAGCGGGGGCTACATTCCTATGAGCGATGGATTCCAGGAACGCTGCGTAGAATCGCCAAGCAACTACAAGTGCTTCGTGGTCACCATGCTGAAGGATATGGTGAGCTTTACTCGGAGTTGAAGTTACACGTTGAAGAATTCTCTAAAGCCTGAGGTAAGAATGTGTGTTGATGCAATGTTGCTCTCTGCTGGTTACGGCAAGCGACTGCGGCCGATTACTGAAACAATCCCAAAACCGCTGGTGAAGGTTGGCGGGAAGACCTTAATCGAGCGAAACCTGGAACTGCTACAGCGTGCGGGGATTAAACGGGTTTTCATCAATCTTCATTATCGTGGGCAGCAAATTCGCGAATTCGTTGCGGATGGTTCACGCTGGGGAATGACCACGGTGTATTCCGAAGAACCAGAGCTCCTTGATACCGGTGGCGGAATTCGTAAAATCGCAGAGTTGGTTGCGACTCCGCATTTGCTCACGATCAATAGCGATGTATTAATTGATCCCGAAGCTCCGCTTGCAGACTTACTACGCGCTCACATCGATGCTGAGGATGAGCCGTTGGCAACGATGTTACTCCGTGAAGATCCCCAGGCAAAAGCGTTTGGTTCACTGCTAATGAATCAAAGCGGTGAGGTGGTCCGGATGCTGGACACCGAAAAGCCGGAGCGCAAAGAGGGTGAGCGCGTGGAGGAACTGATGTTTGCTGGCATAGAAGTGCTTTCAGCGAAGATTTTTGACAAGATGCCAGCAGTGGGGACAAAATTTTCCATTACGCGGGATACCCTTTGTGGACTGCTCGCGGAGGGCGGCCTAATTCGAGGATTTAAATACCAGGGTTTTTGGTCTGATATTGGCACACCGGATCGCCTCGAAGAAGCATCTAAACTATTCACTACAGTTTAGTAGCCTTCCGGTTCACTGTAATTTTCAGCAATATCGGGAACATGCCTGATTCAGGTCCGCTCTGAGAAAAGGAGAATAAATGACTTAAAGGCTAGATTTACGTATTTCCGTATTTCGAGCACAGGTGTACACTGTGGGAGGTTTTGGCAAATAGCTGAAAACACTCAACACTTCAAATTTAGGTGACGTATTTGAACTTCAAGGGAGATTACATACCGTTAAGGCAAAGAATGGCGAATCGTCGTCGGCGACGTCGGCGGCTGTTGCAGGTTCTGCTCGCTACCCTGTTTTTTGCCAGTGTGGTGTATTTTCCGTCCCAGTATTCTCCTTCGCAGTATTCTCCGTCCCAGGGGCAGTCAAACGCTCTCGATGCACCGAGTGCTTCCTCTCTGCTGAGCTTCGAGCATAAGCCTTTACAAAAAGTTACCGCGCTGTTGCCGCAAGTTAATTCTCCGGAGAAGCAGCTCACTGTTTCCACTGAAGCGCTTGAGGGGAGGAATGAGCCTGAGCAAAAGGTTCTGCCCGTGTCCGTGAGCGAGACTACGCCGGCGATTAAGGTAGAAGAGAAATCTTCAATCGCAGAAGACCTCGCGCCGACAGACGAAACTCCGACACTCGTGCGAGCGCAGTTCAGCGAACAAGGAGCTGAAACTCTCTCACCGAAGCAAATAGCAAACGTTTCTCCCGAGCCCGTACGACTTCAAGCACTTCACACAGCACATCAGGGAGTACGTAACCACACCAACTCATACTTACCGTATGGACTGCCAAATTTTTCATTTCTACGGACAGGTTTCGAAAGTGAATTTGCAGAGCGGGAGTTCTCGGACGAGTTAAAAAGTAGTGGGGTGACCAGCACCAAGGTCGATTCTTTAGAGCCGACGTCTTTGTACCACTACACTATCGACGAAGATCTCCAAGAATACGCAGAGAATCTCCTCGAAGAGTATCGTGTGCCTTGGGGAGCGATTGTGGCCCTTGAACCGCAGAGCGGTCGTGTCTTAGCAATGGCGAGCCACTCTCAGCGGCAACGTCCAGCGACTGCCGACGCAGAATCAGCGGCGATTCAACTCGCCTTACGAGAAGGATTTCCGGCAGCATCCCTGTTTAAGGTAGTAACGGCTGCAGCGGCGGTTGAGCGCGGTGGGCTTCAGGCGGACTCCGTGATTCGGTTTCGGGGCGGTGATTATACGCTCAATAAATACAATTATTCGCCCAACCAAAAGCGCGATAAACGAAAAATCGATCTGCAAACCGCCTTGGCAAAGTCCTGCAACCCGGCGTTTGCAAGAGTGGCGTTGCAGTATCTCACTCCCGAAATCTTGGAGGAGTATGCGGGGAGTTTCGGTTTTAACGAGAAACTTCCCTTTGATGTAAGCCTTCCTCCCTCGAAGTTTCAAAAGCCAGATTCTGAGTTCGCCTTCGCGAGGACTGCCGCGGGATTTGCAAACGCAGAGGTTACACCACTTCATGCCGCGATGATCGCGGCGGCAATGTCGAATCGAGGTGCGATGATGCGACCCTACGTCATTGAACGCGTGCGGCAGGTGGGTAGCAATCAAGAGCGTGGTATCCCTCAAGTTACTCAGAGCTATGAAGCGCGACCAATTATACTTAAGCAAGCAGTGCTCGCCTCGACCGCGAACAGAGTTAACCAAATGATGGTTGCTACAGTGCAGGAAGGTACTGCGCGAAGACAGTTTCGTCGGGCGAAGAGTCAACGTTTGCGACATATGGATGTCGCTGCAAAAACGGGAACGCTAAGCGGAAACAATCCCAAGG
>CAYGNZ010000467.1:0-3044 GCA_964351345.1 uncultured Bdellovibrionales bacterium
CCCTCTCTGTTTTAACTTCAACAGAAATATTCTCGATGTTGTTCAGCGCAGAGCGGAGCTGATCTTCGGGCAGAGATTTACGGTAATCATTACGAAATAGCAGCATCGACTGCTTAAGCTCTTCAACACTAAGTGAACGACCACTAGGGAAACTAATGTTTTCAGGCAGGCTCACATACCAATCACGCGATGCGTTCACGCTGCTCAATGCGCTTGCTACTCCGAGGGAAGTGGAGCCATCAGGATTAAGATTAGTCAGCCGAGAAGCAAGGGTTGCATAGACTGCTTTCGCCTCAAGGGAATCATTTTGTAGTGGATTGAGGTTTTTAATCCCGTTGGGCACGCCAATGCCGATTTTTTCAGCTCTCGCGCTCGTTGCAGAACACAGGCAAAGACTACACAGTAAGGCGCAAAACAGCCTCAGTCGGATACTAAAGCGGGGAGAGAGGTTGTATAAGTCAGACAATGAAGCACCCTACAGAAAATGGTTTCAGCTATTATTCAAACGCTTGCAGTAAACGAGAGAGCGGCGCGCGGAACTGCCTCCGGCCGCTCGCGTTGGACACGATTTTGAGATAGCGGAACGGGGCTTTCTCAAAGGTGAACACAATATTTTGCACCCCGTCGACGCTAAACGCTTCTGCCTCAAAGTTTCTCTGAAGAGAGACAAATTCACGATTATCTTCGCTGGCAAATAGTTCGAGACTCTCAGGTGCCACTCGTGGTGCGCCTTCTCCGCTCTCGATGACGAGCATGCGAAGCGTGCGGTTTGGCGGAACAAAGAGACCAATGCTCCCGCCGCGCGAATCAAGATACCGCTCCAGATGCTGATCATCGGCAACCCAATGCGAGAGCATCGTGCTTCGAGGCGTTTTATCGCTTTGTAAGAACGACTTTGCGATTGGAATTCGCTCCATCCGTGACCGCCGCGCCAAAATCTGACTCCACTCGGTTTTCCCGAGTAGCTGATAGGCGACCGAGAGAATTCCATCGATTTCCTTTCGCAACATATCGGATGTGGAGATAGCAGTTTGGCTGGAGATTTGAATCACGAAACGACCATACTCTTCCGGTGAGACCACGCCCGAGCGCAGGCGAGTTTTAAGCTCATTGAGGGCCTCTTGAAATCCAGCGACAAAGGTATCATTCCAACTTTGTAGTTGGTACGGGCGATTACGTTCAAAATGAGAGTACCACGAGATAATTTCGGGATACTTTCGGGGGAGTGCCACTTCAAGTTCACGCTGACTCTCGACCATAGCGTAGGTGTAGTCCCGTTGAGCGCGGGACATGCTCGATATTTCCTGCACCTTGCGTAGCAACACGAGGCTTTTTTCTTTTTGGTCCAACGCTCGGTACACCGATGCAGCGAGGTACATGATCGAAGTGTTAAACGGTTGCAATTTGAGCGCGCGCTCAAGGTGCTGCTCAGCAGAGAGCGGGCTGAGGATCGCGGCCTGAGTCTGCTCAGGACAGCTGCGCGAGGGGTCAGTTATTTGGCTCTTAATATCAGCAAGAGAAATCTGCAGTCGCGCAGAGCTCGGACTTTTTGCCGCAGCACTGCTGAGGTTCACTAACGTCGAGCAAAGGTGTTCAATTCGTGCAGGAAACGTGAGCTCACGAGCGCTTGCGGCGAGATGCGCACGCGCTAAACCGATCAGGGCATCGGGGGTGGAAGGAAAATCATCAGCGACGTCCTGCCAGGTTTGAAGCACCAAGCCGACTCTTTCGTCTGCGGTGTACTGTAGGCGCTGAGTGCTTGATGAGAGGATGTTGTCGGCTTTTTCTTCTGCCGTGCTTAACGCCAGTTGTCGTTGAAATTCTTGGGTGACCTCATACAAGCCTAAGGCGCACAGAATAAGTATCGAACTACTAAGAAGAGCACTTTTCATGTCACCACGTTCAGGCTTGTTAAGTATTACTAGGTAAGTTCCTCAAGAAATTTTGGTCTTTAGCTAGAATAGTTTTTAAGGAAGCTTAATAAAATCCGCACCGATAAGCCAACACCATCCTCGGGAAGCTACAACGCCGATACTGAGATTGGCTACAGGCGAAAGTAGCAGGTAGTAGTGAAGAAGTGTGACTAGGAATCAGTAGGTAGTAAAATCCGCTAGCGTCGTCTAGGAATTGTTCTCTCTGGGGCGGTAATTTTGACTAAAGCCTTGCTGGAGTTTGCGGACCTTGATGAATCTAATAAAGAACCCCCTGCGTAATTATCACTCGATGGCACCCATTTAAATTCGGTGTCTGGGAGCGAAGCTGGCTCTGTGCTAGGTGATATGCTGTTGGTGCTCTGAACAGGGTACCGTATTTACGATCAACTCGGTAGTAAAAGGTGAAAGCTAGTCCGTGAATACCAAACCTAGACGTTCTAATGCAGCCGTAGATCAATACTCCTTATCTGGTTCAGAGCCGGGCGAAGACGCGGTTTTGATTGCAAAACCAAAAGCGCGTCGATCTTTTGAAACACGTGCCATACTCACTCTCGCAACGCTGAGTTTGTTCCTATTGCCGTTTTTCTACGGTGGCAGATCAGAAACCGCAGAATTTGTCTTTAAAGCGGCAATACTGCTGCTCACCGCTCTGCTTTGTGTTCGCCGATTTGTGTTCGCTCGCAGTAACGATGCTGCAGGAGCGGGCGAAAACGCTATCCAACGTGCGCTCTCTTCGTTTTCTGGTCGAGAAAGTCTCATTGCTGGCTTAATGATGAGTTTTGTCTTCGTGGTGTTCCTCCAAACCCTTGAACTGCCGCTTAGCCTTCTAGAAGTTTTATCTCCACGCTCAGCAGAGGCCTACAAACTGGGTGGCCTCTCAAGTGGCAGCTTGAGTCTTGATGTGGAGCGAACACGGGAAACGGGGTTAATGGTCTTGTGTATCTGTTTGCTTTCACTGGGGCTCGTCGCGCTTCCGCCTGAGCAAGTTTCAACTCGATTAAAAGGCAGGCCGTCGCGGCAGATGCATCGCAGTTCCTCGCGTCGTTTTTCCTCAACGCACCGAGAGCGGGTGGTGCCCGTATCTCAATCATTGAATGTTAAAAGCCGGGT
>CAYGNZ010000468.1:0-1871 GCA_964351345.1 uncultured Bdellovibrionales bacterium
GAGTTTGAACAAGCCTGTCGAGATTGTTTGGAGAATCGGCGAGACTAAGCGCCCTGCCGTTCTCCGCTACGGCGTCCTCGCTGCGCTACTCACGCGGGCGAGCCTGATGCACGATCTCAGCGATCTGCACTGCGTTTAGAGCCGCACCTTTTCGTAAATTGTCAGCGACTATCCACATATTGAGGCCATTTTCGATGGACTCATCCTCGCGTATTCGCCCGACGTAGGTCGCATCGGTGCCAATAAGCTCCGCGGCCAAGGGATACGTATTGTTCTCAGGGTCATCCTGAAGAACAATTCCTGGACTTTCGCCAAGGAGCATCTTTGCATCCTCTGCTGAAAGGGGTGATTCAGTCTCAACATTTACCGCCTCGCTGTGACAGGAAAACACTGGAACCCGAACGGCAGTGCAGGTGAGGCGTAAGTCAGGGACACCGAGGATTTTCCGACTTTCATGCAACACTTTCATCTCTTCCTTTGTGTAGCCGTTTTCAAGGAAAACATCACAGTGAGGAAGACAGTTAAACGCGATCCGATGAGCGAACTTTTTAACCTCTGGATCTTCCTGCTTTACAATCGAGACAGTCTGTTCCCAAAGCTCGTCCATTCCTTGTTTGCCAGCCCCCGAAACCGATTGATAGGTCGAGACAATCACCCGCCGCAATCCAGCACGTTCGTGGATTGGCTTAAGAACGACCACGAGTTGGATCGTGGAGCAATTCGGGTTTGCGATTATGCTCCCTTCAAAGGTTCCGAGTGAACTCAGATGTGCTCGAAGCACATCGGCGTTTACCTCATGGACAATCAGCGGCACTGAGGTCTCCATGCGAAATGCACTCGAGTTATCAATCACAATAGCGCCCGCTTCGACGGCATGAGGAGCGAATTCTTTACTGATATCCCCTCCCGCTGAAAAAAGAGCGATGTCGACGCCGTCAAAGGACTCTGCGGTGAGTTCCTCAACCTTAACGTTTTTCGAGCCGAATTCGACCTCATCGCCCGCAGAGCGTTTACTGGCGAGCGCTCGGATTTTGCCGACGGGAAAGTTCCTCTCGACAAGAACATTTAGCATTTCGCGACCAACGGCACCGGTCGCGCCGACAACAGCAACTGTGGGATCTTGATTCGACATTACGTCACTTTTAACTCGTTAATTGATAGAGAAAATGAAAATATTGCCCAACGCATACGCAGTATGCGTGCACAAAGAACCGTATTACATCGCATAGAAGTGTAGCGTTTGTCTACGGATAGCCGGATAAGCCTGTGCTATCAGCCCCAAACGGACTCGAATGCTAGATTGGAATGGTATCGCTGAAACTGGCGAAAAGGGACAAAAGCGACACAGCAGCTCTTGTCCTTGGCCTATTCGTCGTCGAACTAATTCGGTTCTCCGTCGCGAAGAAAACGCATCATGCGATCCACTCCACGAAGTTTTTCCTTTTTTAATTCTTTCTGGCGAAGTGCGGCGGAACTTGAGTAAGCAGCGTATTTCTCAAATTGCGCTACTTTCTTTTCTAGTTTTTTGTGCTGGATGAGAAGTTTTTTGAGTTGAACGTCGTCTTGGGCTAGCTGGTTGAGAGTCTCTCGTTCCATTTGTTCCATAGGGGCGGCTACCTCGGGCTTAGGTTGCTATGTCCAAAATATGAAGAACTATAATTATGACGGGGTGAAGAGGCGCTTGTCAATCCGAGCAAGATTTTACAAATAGCTAGAACTACTCGTTTTTGTTGTGGACATGAAGCGGCCCGATGAAGCTAAGCTGCCGCCCAGCCAAGGCTTTTTCACGTCGATAAGAAAAAAATGCAGAATTACAAATCGTGCAGTGTGCGCTTCGCGCGATATTGCTCAGTTTCAATCCAAAAGTTTGG
>CAYGNZ010000468.1:1881-3039 GCA_964351345.1 uncultured Bdellovibrionales bacterium
TAGTTTGCTGATTTCACAGTAAGTTTTTCCTGCTCGAAGTTCGATAATTCCTTGCTCATCCGCGCTAGGAATTATGTCCTGAACTATTTCGCGTAGGTCCTCACCGACCTCATAGCAGCAGCCCTGAGCACTTGGCCCGATACAGACTTCAATCTCCTCCACAGTAGCACCGAGCGCGGTGAGCTGGTCGAGCACTTTTGGCAACAGTCCATTGACCGTTCCACGCCAACCGCAGTGCGCCGCTGCGAGTAGTCTTCGTTTTGCTGCATACAGCAGTACAGGTGCGCAGTCGGCAGTAAGAATTCCTATCGCAATTTCTTGTTCTGCGGCTTGGCTGAGGTCGAGTATCCAGGCATCCCCTTCTACCTCTTCGGCATCCACCACGCTTTTTATGCCGAGGCCGTGAACTTGCTTCATCATCCGAACAGGAAGCGGAAACCTCTTCTGCCAATCCTCATCGGCTCGCGCGTCGAACTCTGTACCGAAGAAGCCATGCATAACTTCTCCCTGCCACTTCGGGTACGTGAGGTAGGAGCCAAGTGCGTCTTCAGTCCATACCAGAGGTTCAGCAAATTCTTCAGAACAACTATGATTCATATCGAAGAGAAATATCGACTGAGGGAGCTGAGTGGGTTAGTGAGCCCATACTGACCGCATCAACACCGGTCAGGGCAAGTTCGCCAAGGCGGTCTCTGGTAACTCCTCCTGAGGCCTCAACCACAATTGGCTGAGCAGTGTTTGCCGCACGAATTTTTTGTACTGCCTGCTTCATTTCCTCGTTACTCATATTATCAAGTAAAATGCGGTCTGGTTTTGCTACTAAGGCAGCCTGCACTTCCTCGAGAGTGCGAACTTCGACCTCAATTACAATTCCTTTCTTGGCACCGGAACGAGCCCGCCGAATAGTCTCGGCGATATCTCCATCAAGCGCATCAACGTGGTTATTTTTAATCAGCACTTGATCATACAGCCCAACTCGATGATTGCTCGCGCCTCCCACTCGTACTGCATGCTTTTGAAGTTCCCGGAAGCCTGGAGTGGTTTTTCTCGTATCGAGCACGGTGAGGTTTGTCGGTGCTGCATCCTGCGTGTTACGCACATGGCTTGCGATTCCTGAGAGTTGCTGCATGAAATTTAGTGCGCTGCGTTCTGCAAGTA
>CAYGNZ010000469.1:0-3035 GCA_964351345.1 uncultured Bdellovibrionales bacterium
CCGCGGTTCGTTCAAACCAGACTGTCTGGCTGGTGGACAAGTCCAATCGCCTCAGCATTCGCGAGGTGGTTATTGAACGACGAGACTCTGAGTTCGCTTACATCAGTAAAGGGCTTCAAGAGGGAGAGGTACTCATCCTTTCTCCGCTTAGTGGTGCCGTGGATGGCCTTCTCTTGCGAGTCAGTAAGGAGAATGAGTCTGGAGTTTCTCTATGAACTCGGCAATTGCATGGATGGCGCGCAACGCAGTCGCCGCGAATCTCCTGATGATCTTACTGATGGTCGGCGGCTTAATCTATGGTCGTTCGGTCCAGCAGGAGATCTTCCCCGAGATTGAGCTTGATGCGGTCACCGTCGCTGTGGCCTATCCCGGCGCTGGCCCTGCGGAAGTTGAAAGCGGAATTTGTTTGCCGATTGAGGAGGCGATATTTGCTATCGAGGGCATTGATGAAATGCGTTGTCTGGCAAATGAGGGAGCAGGAGTGGTGACTGCCGAGGTTGTCACCGGCGGCGATCCAGAGGAGGTGCTTGAGGATGTAAAAGCGGAGGTTGATAGAATCCAAACCTTCCCAGAGGAGGCCGAAGACCCAGAAGTTTGACCATCTCTAGGCCGAAGAGATGTGCGTTCCCTGGCATTTTTTGGAGATGTCGATGAAAAGACGATAAGAGAATTTGCGGAGCGAGTGCGTGATGACTTGTTAGATTTTCCTGAAATTACCCAAGTAAGTCTTGACGGAGTCCGACCTTACGAAATCGCAATCGAGATTCCAGAAGCAAATCTACAGAAATACTCTCTTACCCTTCAAGAGGTCGCCGATCGCATTCGCGCGGCCTCCGTTGATGTTCCCGGCGGTGCAGTAAAAACGAGAGGAGGCGAAATTCTCCTGCGCACAAAGGAACGTCGATACGTGGGTTCTGAGTATGCGAAAACGAGTATTCTTACGCTTCCTGACGGCACGAGTGTGACCCTTGAAGACTTGGGTGAGGTGAGAGATTCCTTCGAGGAGACTGACGAGAGTGCGAAATATAACGGCAAGCGTGCGGCGATGGTGGAGATCTTCCGCGTTGGTGATCAACGTCCTCTCGATATTGCCGCGATAGTTCATCAGTATGTGCAAGACAAGAAATCAGAGCTTCCTCACTCGGTGCAACTTGAAGTTTGGAACGATCGCTCGGAGTTGTTAAAAAGTCGTCTCAGCCTATTGATGAAGAATGCCTATATGGGGCTGGTGTTAGTAATAGTCGTTCTGGGGCTGTTTCTTGAAATACGCTTGGCGTTTTGGGTCACTCTCGGAATTCCTATTTCGTTTCTTGGTGCCCTTTTTCTCCTGCCTGGATTTGATGTCAGCATTAACATGATTTCGCTTTTTGCGTTTATCCTTTCACTCGGCATTGTGGTTGATGATGCAATTATCGTCGGTGAGAATATTTACGAGCATCGGCTCAGGGGAAAGAGTCAATTGCAAGCGGCCATCGACGGAGTGCAGGAGGTGAGCACGGCCGTTATTTTTTCCGTCCTGACCTCGGTTGCCGCGTTTATGCCAATGCTGTTTGTCACAGGGATGATGGGAAAGTTCATGCGTGTGATTCCCATTATCGTAATTTCTACCTTGATTATTTCCCTGGTAGAGAGCCTGTTTATCCTTCCCGCGCATCTTGCGCATTCAGGCAAAAGCAGACTTCGCGGATCACTCTTTACTAAGCTCAATACTTTAGTGCGGGCTTGTGAAACTCGGCTGTCTGAGTTCGTTGAGGGGCCGTATCGCCGAAGTTTACTTCAGTCTATGCACAATCGCTGGCTTACCATCGCTATCTCTTTTGGGCTTTTTGTGGTCACCGTGGGTTTGATTTCAGGTGGTGTGCTGAAGTTGGTGCATATGCCAAGTGTTGACGCGGTGGAGGTGCGAGCTTCCATTACTATGCCCGTAGGCACGCCAATTGAACAAACGAGCGCGGTGCAAGAACGGGTACTTGAGAAAGCAAGTGAGGTGGCGAAAGCCTTTGGTCATCCACAAAAAGAGGAGCGAACCTCTGCGGCGAAAGGGATTTATTCAACAGTCGGATCGGTTGCCACTAGGAGCTCTCCGGGATCTCAAAGTTCACGCTCTGGCGCACACCTCGCAAGCGTTTCCGTACTGCTACCAGCGGCAGATGAGCGAGACTTCTCTTCACATGATTTTGCTGCACGATGGCGGGAAGAGGTTGGAGAACTACCGGGAGTTGATTCACTCACCTATCGCTCCAGCCTTATTCATATGGGTGATGCGGTAGACATTCAACTTGAGCATGAAGATTTTGACGTGCTCGCAGCGGCGACGGAAAGACTAAAGCAGGACTTGGCAAAGTTTAGCGGGGTAGGGGATGTCAGTGATAGTCTTGCTGACGGGAAGCGGGAGCTCAAACTTGAACTTCGAGATGAGGCACGAACACTTGGTGTTAGTGAGCTCGACTTGGGTCGCCAAATACGCGCGGCCTTCTACGGCGCGGAGGCCCTACGTATTCAGCGGGGACGCGAGGAGCTCAAAGTAATGGTTCGCTATCCGCGAGAGGAGCGGGAGAGTCTTGCTAATGTAGAGTCGTTCCGAGTGCGAACTACGGATGGTGGCGAGGTGCCGTTTGCTCAGGTCGCAGAGGTTACCGAAGGGGTGGGATACAGTCAGATTAAGCGCGCGAAGCGTAAACGAGTGGTAGATGTCACTGCATCAGTGGATGAATACCTTGCCAATGCCAAGGAAATTATCAGTACCTTGCGTCAAGGTACTATCAGGGAGCTTATTTCAGATTATCCTGGTCTCTCTTACGTTATCGAAGGCCAGGAGCGAGAACGTAGTGACTCAATGGGTAGCCTCTACCAAGGATTTCTTTTTGTCTTGGTGCTTGTCTATGCCCTTCTCGCCATCCCTTTTAAGAGCTACTTGCAGCCACTCATAGTTATGGCGGCAATTCCTTTTGGCTTCGTGGGAGCGGCCTTTGGACATTTACTTTTAGGGCAGCCAATCAGTTTTCTGAGCATGTGTGGTCTTATCGCCCTCTCGG
>CAYGNZ010000470.1:0-1214 GCA_964351345.1 uncultured Bdellovibrionales bacterium
GCTTTAACTCAAGCTAAAATTAACCACCTTGCGTTAAGCGAGATGAAGCCCAGCTCTCCGCTAGTGCTCTTGGCAAAATCCTACTAGCCGCTCAAGGGTCCCTATAGTACGATTTTCTACTGGAGTTTTGGCAATCACCGAATGCCAAGGTGTTGCCTGATGCAAAAAACTAAGTGGACGTGGTTTCAATGAGTCGAGCAGTTAGAAATTCTTCAAAGAGCAGATCGGGGAAAAGTAATTCAAAATCGGGACGGGTTTCGCGAAAAAGAAACTCGCCGAAAACTTCTCCTCGTAGCAAAAGCGCGAAGCAGCAATCCTCAGGCCCCAGCGTTGCCCGAGAATCCTTCGTGCTGCTCCAAGTGCTGACCGCAATATTTTTATTTCTCGCGCTCGTCTCGCGCACGGTGATGGATCAAGCGCCTAACGCAACACTTGGCGTTCGTAAAAACTGGATGGGACCAATTGGGCGGGAAGTATCAGAGCTTCTGTTTGGCGCCTTAGGGTGGTGCTCGTTTGCGATCGTTGTCTGGGTATTGCTCCTTGCTCGATCGAGCTGGATAGCCGCCTTTGAAAGTTCACGCTCCTCCTTCTTTCGAACCTGCGTACGTGGATTTTCTGCCACACTGGCGTTGTTTGCTGCGGCAACAATGGCCTCCGTTGCCTTCGGTGCAGACGGGGGAGGGGCAATTGGTTCCCGAATTGCCTTTACGCTCGTGGGGAAATTTAATCAGCCAGGAACCTTCCTTCTCTCCCTGGGAACGCTGCTTTTTGCCCTTGGGATCGGTACAGGATTCGGTTTTCAGCAGATTCTCCAAATGACATTTTGGTGCGGAAGAGTGTTTGGCGATATCGTTGCTGATATTGGCTACTTCTTTTATTCGCTTTGCTCTGCGGTTGTGCGCGCAAGTGGTGGAGTGTTGCAATCGGTGTATCGCGTTTCTGTGAGTCTGGTACTCGCACTCGGCTCTTTGGCGAGGACGATGTTTGGTGAGATGCGAGAGCGATGGGATGAGCAAGAAGAAGACGAGGTGCTGCCCAAAGTTACCACGAGTAGCAAGAAAAGAAACTCCAAGGAGTTTGTGCTGGGAGAAATTGATAGTGCGGTCAGAGAACAAGCCGAGACGCGGTCTGCTGCTGAAAGCGACGCTGCCGAGAGACGTAACGAATTAAAAATCTCACGTCGTGATGCCCAAGCCTTGCGTGAAAAGTCACGA
>CAYGNZ010000470.1:1224-3033 GCA_964351345.1 uncultured Bdellovibrionales bacterium
AATTCCTCACCTGAACCCGTCAAAGAAGAGTCGGCACCAAAGGCAACCAAGAATACCTTTGAAAACTACAAACTTCCTCCTTCGGACTTGCTTGTGAGTGGAGAAGTGCCCAACGTCAGTGGCCCAGAGGATGCGGATTTAATTGAAAATAGCAGTAGGCTTGAACAAGCCTTGCTGAACTTTAAGCTTGGTGGGCGTGTGGTGGAAGTCCATCCGGGTCCTGTCGTGACTCTCTATGAGTTCGAGCCTGCTGCCGGAGTTAAGGTGCAGCGCGTAATTAATCTTGCCGATGACTTGGCACTGGCGCTTCGAGTCGGCAGTGTTCGGGTTTACGCCCCAGTACCTGGCAAGGGGACCGTGGGTATCGAGGTGCCGAACTCTCAGCGAGAGATTGTTCGGCTTCGAGATATCCTGGAGAGCGAAGACTTTGTCCGCAAGGAAGCACCGCTTCCGCTCGCGCTTGGCAAGGATACCTTTGGTGAGGCAGTGGTCGCGGATCTTGCGAAGATGCCTCACTTGCTCATTGCCGGAGCCACGGGAACAGGGAAATCTGTTTGTATCAACTCCCTGCTCACCAGCCTCTTGTATCGGAATACTCCAGCCAATCTACAGCTGATTCTTATTGATCCCAAAATGCTCGAACTGAGCATGTATGAGGATATTCCTCACCTCAAAGCTCCTGTGGTGACCCAAGCTCGACGAGCTCGTGGAGTACTGTGGTGGGCCGTTGAAGAAATGGAGCGGCGCTACGGATTAATGAAAGAAATGGGTGTGCGAGATCTCTCGATGTATAATCGAGCCGTTGGCAGAAACGGTGCTCGTCCCACAAGACGCGGCAAGAAGAAGCAGAATGTGGTCATCACGCTTGAAGAGAAGGATGTAATCGCCACCGGGAGCCCCTATGAGGGGCTTGATCGGCGGGCCGGAAGCTCCAGCGCCTGCGACGTTGAAGTAAACGGAGAACACGAAATCCTGCCTCGAATTGTGATTGTCGTTGATGAGCTTGCAGACTTAATGCTCACCGTCGGGCGAGAAATTGAAGAACTGCTGACACGTCTGGCGCAAAAAGCACGAGCCTCGGGTATTCATCTCATTCTCGCTACCCAGCGTCCGAGTGTGAATGTGATTACCGGGCTAATTAAAGCAAACTTTCCCGCGCGTATTTCTTTCAAAGTGGCCAGTAAAATCGATGCCCGTACGGTGCTTGATTCCTCTGGAGCTGAAAAACTCCTCGGGCAGGGTGACATGTTATTTTCCAGCCCTACCGTGGGTCGTTTGCAGCGACTTCATTCGCCGTATGTTTCTGATAACGAAGTCCATGATGTGGTTGATTGGATAAAGGCCCAAGGTGCTCCCGACTACGATGAAAGCATCGAGAAGATGATCGCAAAGGCTGATGAAAACGAAAGCTCTGCTGGGAGTGCTGGCGGTAGTGGAGATGACGAGTATGATCAGTTTTATGACGATGCGGTGAGTTTAGTCGTTGAAAAAGGTCAGGCGTCAACCTCTATGGTGCAACGCGCGTTTCGCATTGGCTATAACCGCGCTGCAAGAATTCTCGAGACAATGGAGCGAGAAGGAGTTGTCGGACCCTCTGATGGGGCGAAGCCACGGCAAGTCCTCTTATCAGCTCCCGATGAAATGATGTAGGAAGTTGTCTGAATCTGTAGCATCTGCAAATTGTGCCCAGGCCACCGCGTTTCTAACGCGCAAATTTCTCCAATAAATAAGGGATTTTAGCGGGCTATCCGCGGCCTTTCTCCTGCTCTGAAGTAAACACCCCCCAATTCTCGATACGTTACTAGTCGG
>CAYGNZ010000471.1:0-3032 GCA_964351345.1 uncultured Bdellovibrionales bacterium
ACTGCTCCTCGAACACATTCTAAAAAACCGTACTTTATAATGGGAGCAGTATATAGGGCGAACTATCGTTTTCTTGCAGAAAGCAATACTACTTGCATGCGATAGTTATCCTTACATTTCAATTCGCGATTTTCGGTTTCTGACGGCTTTAATGTGGCAGAAAATGTTTTCTTCACCGCGGCCACTCCGTTCTCTGAGGTACCGACCACACGAAAACGGACATGGTAGGTGTTCTCTTCGCTACTATTGGTCACGGTCGCTTTACACATTCCTCGACCTACTTGGGAAACACTCCCTTGGATCGTAGAGCTTTCATCCCCTGGGGCTGCACCCTGCGTATCAACGTTGACCGCATTGCCGGAGGCATATTCACCAGAATTCGCGATGACACCGGTTCGAATAACATCGGTGTTTTCTTTTTCTTTTTTCGCTTCCTCTTGTTTTTCTGCAGGCGCGTCTGCTCCAGACTCTTGTTTTACCTGAGCCGCTACCGGAGATACAAAAGCAAACAACAGCAGCAGTAGGCTTAAAGCGTGAAACGTTTTCAGTTTATTACTATTAGCGAAACCCACCATGTGTACACCTGTGTTCATCGAAACTCTCCGAAATTTTTAGTCCTTAAACGGCATAGCGAAATTCTATACCGACTGTTTCTCGTTGTACCGCGGATGAATGAAACAATCTTTTTTGTCTTCTCTTAATTGCGTCTCTGCGAGACTCCTCGCTAAACTGGACAATATTAGTCATGTTACGCAATTTCGCTCCCCGCGCAGAGAATAACTTCTCCATTTGATTAGCGTACTCCTGGCCCCCTTGCACCGACTAAGCACGCATATCGATAGAACTACTGGCGTTTCTTCAGATGTCGCACCATTCGAGCCGCTGCTAAGGCCGCCCCGAATCCATTATCGATATTGACGACCGTAATTCCAGGAGAGCAGGAGATTAACATACTAAATAACGTGGTAATACCGCCCAGAGACGCGCCGTAGCCGACACTTGTTGGCACCGCGATTATCGGCGCTTCAACAAGACCGCCCAGCACACTGCTGAGCGCGCCTTCCATCCCCGCAACCACAATCACCACGTCGTGCTCTCGAATCTCCGCCAGTCGTGCGGTCAAACGCTCAAGCCCGGCTACGCCTACGTCAGTGAACTGAGTCACCGCGAAACCAAAATACTCCGCACTCATTGCCGCTTCTGTTGCAATCGGTGCGTCACTTGTTCCTGCACTGACCACGGCGAGCGATCCGAGGGTTTGTTCTTCACTGGCCTGGCCCAGTACTGCAAGGCGAGCTCGAGCTGAAATTAATAGCTCAGGGAAGCGCTGTGCTAGGGGATCGAGTAGTTCCTGAGGAATACGAGTGACAAGCACTGCCCCTCGTCGCGCAATAAAGGCTTCGATAATCTGCTCTAGTTCAGCAAAAGACTTTCGTTCAGCATAAACCACTTCCTCGAAACCACAGCGAGCTCTCCTCCCATGATCAAGTGTGGCATGGGAGAGAAATTCAAGTGAAGACTGCGAAAGTGAACTCACCGCATCTTCAACCGAATGTTCCCCACAGGCAACACGTTCAAGTAAGGCTCTAATCTGTTTTGAATCCATAGTGACGCTATTCTCCAACTGCACAAATTGCTTAGCTATGCTGATACCCAGAGCGCTGACAGCCGGCAAGTTTTACAAACTCTTCGATAGAATATTGCTCTTCCTCAAACAACACAGAGACCCCACGGCTTGCAGTAGTTGCGGTGCCTATTCGAGTGAGTATGAAAGGCTTATCAGGGGATTTAGCAACTTCTGCTAACTGTGTCCTAAAACGCTGCGGCGCACTGAAGAGTAACTCGTAGTCGTCACCGTGGGTAAGGGCCAGCATTTTTTCCTTCAGTCCTTCAGACACACTCGTATCAACTGGAATGAGTTGCCAATCAAGCTCTAGCCCAAGTCCGCTCGCTTTCGAGACGTGCTCAGCGTCTGCAAATACTCCATCGCTGATATCAATCATCGCGTGGGGAAATCCGTGCTCTCTCAGCATGGAGACAAGCGAGAACTGCGGCACAGGTCGAAGATGCCGCTGGACTAAACGATCGCAATCGGGTTGGGAAAGAGCACCTCGCTGAGCATCTTCATCCGCTTCCAACAATTGAAACCCAAGTGCCGCTCCCCCTAGTTGCCCGCTCACCCAAATATCATCTCCATCCACCGCATTAGAACGGAGCAAATATGGCGACGGTGACTGGCCAACGACGGTCACCGAGAGCGCAAACGTCTCACTTTGTACGGTATCACCACCAATTACCGGGCAGTGGAACTCACGCGCGGCTTCGGCCACACCCTGATAGACTTCTTGCAAGTAGCTATCGCTCTCCGCCGCGCTGCGTTGCAGGCTTATCAAACAATTTAGCGGACTGGCGCCCATGGCGGCTATATCGCTTAGCGCTACCGTAAGGCTACGCCATCCAATATCTGCGGGGGAAAAATAACTTTTTCGAAAGTGCACGCCTTGAACTTGGGTGTCCACCGAAAGCGCCAGACGAACGACCGCTTTCGCCGCGTCAGGGCGAACCTCAAGAACCGCGCAGTCATCACCAATGCCGATCCATCCCGCAGGAAGCTCCTGTGCCGTCGCTGCCTGAAGTTCCGCTATAAGCTCAAATTCGCTGCCCAAAATTCCCCACGCCTCGTTCTTTGCGGTGCGTTCCCTAATCTGAAGCTCTACTACAGGCGCTGCTATGCTTGTTTCAGGCCCTTTTGCTCAAACCAAGAACCTACAAGACTTTCGTCGCCAATTAAAGTCCGACAGCCAAAAAGTCGATTATAAAGAAGTGTTACCACGACAAACCGCTATAGGTCTTACGTCGAGCAAAAAGCGAAAACTACCATGAACCGCGGACTAATCATCTCTCCTTTCCTGGAGCAAAGAATCAAACTCCAACGAGTCTTGGAATACATGCCCGCATTCATAGAGGTAGAGTCCGTACACAGCCTTGATGAGGCAGAGGGGAAACTCTCGGCAAAAAAGAAAACCGATTTC
>CAYGNZ010000472.1:0-3028 GCA_964351345.1 uncultured Bdellovibrionales bacterium
GAAACGTTTCGAAAAAAGTGAGCTCATTTGGGAGGCTCGTAATAGCCGGGCACGCATTCTCGAAGAGCAGCTACGGCTTACCGAGGCAAAAACCGTCTACAAATCGCTCGACGCTTCTGACACTCCGCGTCACGAGCGTGCCCGGGCGTTGCGTCAGCTCTCCTGGGTGTTCATGCGGGAGTCCGAGTACCTCCCCGCGGCAAAGAGTTTTGCCGAACTTGCCCTCCTGACCAATGACCAAGGCCCTCGCCCCGCAGACTCAGTTCAAGAGATAGACTCCAAGCTTCAGGATGCTTACTTTCACGCGCTCTACTGGCAGGCATTTGCACTCTCGAAACTCTCGGCGGAAGAACGAGATGACCTCGGACAGCAGGAGAATTTTCAGTCGCTTTACTCCACGCTCGCGACACAAGATCGCTTTGGCTATTACGGAATGCTGGCACGGGAAGCACTCGGCTCAACGACTGAGACAGCTAAGCCTACTGCTGCACCAGTCAAAGACTCCGAATGTCTCCTCGCTACCCCCGAGGATCTCAGTGCACGACTCTCGTTACTTGATAGCCCAGAGCTGCGTCGTTTCGCTCGATTCGAGATAAACTGGTGGCTGATGCCAGGGGACTCCTCCGAACTCGACATCCGCCATGAGCTCACTCGTGCCTCTCTTTACCAAGTTGCCGGTCTTCGCGCCTTAAGTCTTGGTTTCCTTCAGTCCGTGCTTCAGCGATTCGAAACCTTTAAAAGCGCGGATACTCAAGAGGCGTTTTTGAGCCAGTGCGGCAACGTAGTACAGGATCTTCGCTACCCCTTTCCTTTTCAAGAACAATTTATCTCCGCCAGCAGAAACGCCAAAGTTCCCCTGAGCCTCATTTTAGCAATCGCACGTACGGAGAGTCATTTTGATCCAAAGGCAAAATCGAACAGAGATGCTCTGGGACTTATGCAACTTCTCGAACGAACAGCAAAGCAAGAAGGCTTGCAAGAATCAGAAGATCTTTTCTCCCCCGAGGTCAACACACGCCTTGGTGCAAAACACGTCGCCCGTTTGCTCGCCGAATTCGATGGCAATCCTCATCACGCTGCGGCAGCCTACAATGCGGGAAGCACTGCGGCGAAACGTTGGTTAGAACGATACCCCACGCTCAGCAGCACAGAATGGACCGAGCTTATCGGGTATCCTGAAACAAAAAATTACGTCAAGAAAGTTCGCCTTGCAGAGTCTGGCTACTCCCTTAGGATAGCTTCAGCACATCCATCAACGTCTGGCGAAACGCCTTAAGGAGCAACATACACTGCTCCTCTGAGAGCGCTGCGAGGGTTTGCGACACCTCAACACGCAGCACTCCAACTCTCTGTATATCTCCATAGGCGGCAAGAATTCGTGCTGGGTTTGCAACATCCCAGGTGTCATGTTGATAGCGCACTCCTCCTTTTTGAAAGGCGTCGGCAACCACATCGTCTGCATCCGCAGCGACTGTTGCATATTCGGTAATTGCCGAGGTGCCGATTGCCAGTCTTGGCACTAGACTTTTCTCGGCAGGATCGAAGGTATAAAAACAGCCTCGAGTAAAGCCTGCGGCAGGCAAGAGATCGTTTGCGAGTAAGCGTACATTATCCTTGTCTATCGTATCAGGCGTAAGCTCCGCGTAGAGGCTTCGAAGTTGTTCTCTGACCTTGGGCGGACAATATTGCAAATATGAATTTCGACTAAGTTTTGCCTCCAGTGTTTCTGGTCGAGTTTGCCTCTCTAGCGGAGTCTCGCTCTCTGGACGCAATAGCGGTGGCATTGCTTGAATGTAGTGGCTACAGCTTTCTCTAATTTTCTCTTCAAGCTTGCGAAAACCTTCCTTTCCAAGTCGTCGTTCAATTTCGCTGCGAGCAGTGAGCCAATCCGCGCGTGCGCCGGGATACTTTTCTCCACTTTGCGCTCTTGCCAGCGCTTCACTCACCTCACAAATCTTATGCAAGGTGCGTCCGAGACGCTCAACTTCCCCTTGCTCTCTTGCATCAATAAGTTTTGACCCATGAGAATCACCAAGAGCGATTCTCAATTCAGGAACGATATTCCACTCTCTCGCCAAACTCAGGCCCAAGAGCACGGGAGAAAAGCCTAAGACTCGATCAAGTACTTGGTCTACGGTCTTGCCCTCATCTAGTTCCGAAACTGCCTTGGTGTAGAGACGAGGATAATTCCACGCAATCATCGTCAGGCCAAATTGCCGAAAAAGTGCGCTCGCGTAACCGATATCACTATCGATCTCAAATCCCTCAGCAAGCGTCTCCGCGGTTCTGGCGCTGGTGACCGACTCTTGCATTCGGTTAAGCTGATAGCTTTTGAGCCGGGAGAAGGCAGTCAGGTGGAGCGTCTGATGACTCTCTCCGAGAAGAGTGCGGAGGCGCTCCACGCCTGCCTGACGCAAAACCTCAACCGGATGGATCACCTCTGGCTCTGCCGAGAGCTGAGTCGAACTCATCTCACTCAGTCTCTTTAGGCAGTACGTAAATAATGAGATATCTTTCTTGAGCTCGTTGATCAGCGCATCGATATCATCATTGTAAATCCCTTCCTCAATAGAGAACTGAATACGCTCCAGCAGCTCCGGATCCGCCGGGAGCCAAGAGCGATTCATCGCCTGTCTCATACGAAGAAAGTTTTCGTTTTTTAAGATCGCAAGTCTTGTCGACATCGGGCCTCTGTAGATTCTCGCTTCTCTACCCCGTCGACTACTCGTACTCGTCTTGTATTAATCACCTGCGAACGTGCCAGATGATTAAAAAATTCTTCTAAATTTTGCTCCTCATCGTCGTTAAACTTCATCCCCCTGCGAGGCGAAGATACGGACGCCAGTGCGACATTTGCAGTGTGCTGCGCAGAAAGTGACGACTGCTTTTTGGGCTGACGTTGTCTGAGCCGCACCACTGCTCCTGCTTTTTGTAGCAGGGGAAGCAATGTTTCAAGCTCGGCCTTGTTCTCGGCACTACGAAGAATAATTGGGTCACTGTTAAAGTATCTGGTGGCCTTGGCCACATC
>CAYGNZ010000473.1:0-3023 GCA_964351345.1 uncultured Bdellovibrionales bacterium
CCCCGTATTCCTTGGGGCCCATCGCCTATGCGGTGCGTGATGCGCGTTTGGCAGGTAGAGCGATAGTTGATCTGAGTCAGATAAATCCTGACTTGGGGCCTCCGCCACAAGTCATTGATGCGCTCGTCCAGGCCTCGTTACAGAAACACAACCACCGATATTCCTCCTCGCAGGGTATTACCCGACTGCGGGGTGCAGCGGCGAAGTGGTATGAGCATCGTTTCGGGGTCTCGCTCAATCCAGACGAAGAACTCGTGGTGACCATGGGCACCAAAGAGGGGCTGACTCACTTACTTCTTGCGATGCTTGCCCCGGGTGAGAATGTCCTTGTTCCCACACCAAGCTATCCGGTGCATTCCTCCTCTGTATGCATCGCTGGTGCAAGTTTTGTCGGGGTACCTCTTTTTGAAGACTTTCAAATTGCTGAGGACTGTTCGTATGTGCTCACTGATAAAAGCGAGAAGTTTTTTAATCGACTCGCACTTGCCGTCGAGCGGACCTGGCCTCGCCCCAAGGTCTTGATTTGTAGTTTTCCGCACAACCCAACGGCCACGGTCGTCGATCTAAGCTTTTTTGAGCGCCTTGTTTCCTTCGCTCAGCGGGAACGCCTCTCGATTGTGCACGATTTTGCGTATGCGGATGTGTGTTTTGACTCTTACCGAGCACCTTCCTTGCTTGAAATACCGGGTGCCCGCGAGATTGCGGTGGAGTGCTACTCCCTGTCGAAGGGCTTTAGCATGCCGGGTTGGCGAATTGGTTTTTGTGTCGGTGCACCGCACCTTGTTTCTGCCTTAAAGCGTATCAAGGGATATATTGATTTCGGAATATTCCAACCGATGCAAATTGCCGCGGCAAAATTGCTCGATGATTGCGAGCGGGCAGAGAGCATTCTCCACGAGCATGCCTCCTTGTATCAAACCCGTCGAGACGTGCTTACCGAGGGCTTACATCGGCTCGGATGGGAGCTCAGTATTCCCAAGGCGAGTGTGTTTGTTTGGGCAAGAATGCCAGAGGCGATTCGTCCGCAGGGGAGCTTTGCTATTAGTCAGCGGCTGCTTGATGAGGCTTCCGTGGCAGTTTGTCCCGGCGGTGGATTTGATCCACAAGGTGATGAGTATATTCGTTTCGCCATTGTCGAGGAGGAACGGCATCTTCGTCAGGCTATTTCCTCAATGCAGGAGTGCTTAGGATGAGCATCCGTCATACATTGAGACTCGCTCTCGTACTGTGTTGGATTCTGGCTCAGGTGCCGTGGGTGTTGGCAGCTGAGGATTGCCCGAAGGCAGCGAGAGAACTCTCCGTGGCACGCGCGCTGGAGCGGAATTCCGAAGAGACGGAAATGAAGCTGCGCGAGGTGGTGAAGCTTTGTCCCTCTCTTGCAGATGCGAGCTATTATTTGGGTTTGAGTTTGGCTGCCAGGGAGAAAAACAAAGAGGCGATACAAGCCTACTCAGAAGCAATACGGAGAAAACCAGAACCGAGATTCTATCTTGCCTTGGCCCAAGAGTATCTTCGAAGCGGGGAGAATCAAAAAGCGGAAGCGCAATACACCAATGTGCTGCAACTTGATTCAAAAAACGTAAAAGGACTTCAGGGCCTCAGCGCAGTTCAGCAACTCACGGGGCGCGTTGATGAAGCAGAAGAGACTCTTCGTCGTGCGCTCCAAATCGACTCTTCCGCTGCCGAATTGTATTTCAATTTAGCGATTCTGCTTCACAAACAAGGACGATCCGCAGAAGCGGTGACGAGCTTGTCTACGGCGCTGGATAAACGGCCTCATTTTCATCAAGCCGCGACGCTGGCGGCAACGCTCTACCGTGAGCTGGGTAAATTAGAGCGTGCTGAGGATGCCGCTCGAAAAGCGGTGCTGTATCGGCCAGAGGATTTTCAAACCTGGTTTGTGCTGGGAACGGTGCTTGAGAGTGCAGGAGAGCTTGAAGGGGCGCAGGCGGCACTGCTGAAAGCTGAAGCGCTTGCTCCTCATCGCCTCGAAACGGTGTTGGCGTTAAGCAGAATTCTCGCTGAGCGCGGTGAACTGGAACAGGCGTTGTCAAAATTGAAAAAGGCAGTAGAATCACACCCCCGAGATTCGAGAGCCCATGCAGGGCTTGGTTGGGCACAACTTCGCCAATATGGCTTGGGCGAGTCATCGGCCCTCATTGCCGCGGAACAATCGCTTAAAACGGCGATTCAGCTCGATAGCGAGAATGGGGAAGCGCACAATAATTTAGGCTTGGTGTTTGAGTTGAGCGATAGACCAGCGGAAGCCAAGCGCGAATACGAGGAAGCCAAGCGACGCTTACCCTCCTCGGAAATCGTGAGCTCCAATAACCTCAGAATTGATGCAGGCGAAAGGTAAGCTCAAGAATGTCAAGATTTCAAAATCAGGAGAATGCAAGTTGAGAACACATAAGTGCGGTGAGGCAACTGCCGCAGACATTGGAGCTGAGTATACGCTTTGCGGTTGGGTCCGACGACGGAGAGACCATGGTGGCTTGATCTTTGTTGACCTTGCTGATTACACCGGTTTTACCCAAGTGGTTTTCACACCAGAGAAAACCGAAGCGTTTGCGCTTGGAGAAAGCCTGCGCTCTGAATATGTCATCCAGGTGAAAGGCAAACTTCGGCCACGGCCTGAGGGGACGGTGAACAAAGATCTTCCTACCGGAGAAGTCGAACTTGAAGTGATCGATGCCGAGATTCTTTCTCAATCTGAAACACCACCTTTTGTCATTCAAGAAACAATTGATGCCAAAGAAGAGTTGCGACTGAAGTATCGCTATCTTGATCTTCGAAGACCTTCAATGCAGTCGATGCTTCGTTTACGCCATAAAGCGTATCAAGCCACACGAGCCTATCTCAATGAACTGGATTTTTGCGAGGTAGAGACGCCCATCCTTTCGAAACCAACACCTGAAGGTGCACGAGATTTTCTCGTACCTTCGCGCCTGAGTAAGGGTGAGTTTTACGCCTTGCCGCAATCGCCCCAGCTCTTCAAGCAGGTGCTGATGGTTGCTTCTCTT
>CAYGNZ010000474.1:0-3018 GCA_964351345.1 uncultured Bdellovibrionales bacterium
CAAGTGGGCCACCACCTTTGATAAGTACGCCACCCCTGGCCGCTCGGGCAACCCCGCTGAGCACAGCACTGGGGGTTGCAATCGCGAGCGCGCAAGGACTCGCTGCGACCAGAACCGCCATGGCTCGGTAGAAAGATTCGGAGAACGGCTCGTCAACCAGGAAGGGAGCGAACAAGAGCAGTATGACAGTGGCGATCACGGACGGAACAAAATAACGCTCGAATCGCTTTGTGAACTTCTGGGTTGGCGAGACGCGGGTTTTCGCTTCGCTCACCATAGTGACAACACGCGACAGCGTAGACTCAGAAGCGATCTTGGTAACCTTAATCTCTAGTGCACCAGATTGGTTAATCGTTCCGGCGAACACGCGATGCTCTGCCGGCAAGGACTCAGGACTCTCCGCGGCGGTCTGAACGTCACTAACTGCGCGCTTGTCAACTGGAACACTCTCACCGGTAATCGAAGCCTGATCAATGCTCGAATCGCCGAGGATTACGAATCCATCGGCAGGGACTCGCTCATCGGGTTTAACGACGACGATGTCACCCACACCCAACTCTTCAACTGGGACTTCCGATTCTGTTCCGTTGCGACGAACACGAGCCGTTTTAGGTGCTAAATCGGATAGCGCTTCAATAGCTCGCTTGGCACGTCCCATAGCATAGCCTTCGAGCGCATGACCGATGCTAAACAGAAATAGTAGCAACGCACCTTCGGCCCAAGCCCCCAATGTAGCAGCACCAAGGGCAGCAATAAGCATCAGAAAGTCGATCTCAAACTTTCTCGCGCGGATCTTCTCAACAGCTTCCGCAACTGTGTAGTATCCTCCAAAGACATACGCAACAATGAAGCAGACTAACGACACCCACTCAGCAACCTCAGTAAAACTCCCAAGCAACCATCCACTCAGCAGAAAGACTCCGCATAGTAAGGCAAATATCAGTTCGCTTCGTGGGCCAAATATTCCCGCGTGGGCATGGCCGTGCCCATAATGCTCATGCTTCGAGTCATGTTCGTGCTCAGGGTTGCCTTCCGATCTTCGCTCCAAGGGCCGTTGCCCTTCGTCTAACGCTGACTCAATAATCTCTCGATTTGTGATTTCACGATCGAACTCGACTCGCAAAGTTCCATCCGGAGTGACAATCCCTTCAATGACTCCATCAACCCGGGAAAGCCTCGCTTCAATAGCTGAAGCACGTCGAGCGTAAGTGGCTTTCCCCTTACGTATAAGGTGACCGTATCGCCGGTTCAAACTGGCTCCCGCGCGCTGCGCGAACTCCCGAACTTCACTTACTGAAATCATTGAAGGGTCAAAGTGTATGCACACCTGATCTACAGCGTTAATTTTCGTTAGCTTATGAGCCGACTCGACTCCAGTTTTAGCCTCCAAAAGAGTTGTAAGTCGCTCGATGCACTGATCTTGTGAGTCAGTAATGCCTGGCAGTAATACATCAAGCTCTAATTGAATTTTCGTATTTTCCGTCTCTTCAACATTACTCATCTTTGCTCTCAATATCCTTTTCCCATTTGATAAGCGACAATAACGCAGGAAGCACGAAGAGCGTTAAGACGGTCGCAGTCATAAGTCCGCCGATTACCACGGTTGCGAGTGGCCGTTGCACTTCAGCTCCGGTGCCGGTTGCAAGCGCCATGGGCACGAATCCGAGAGCCGCGACGAGCGCCGTCATTAGTACCGGTCGAAGTCTAGAAAGTGCACCTTCGAGAACTGCGTCCGCAGCGGTGGCACCTTCCACTTTGAGTTGATTGATGCGAGAAACCATCACCAGCCCGTTTAGAACTGCGATACCGGAGAGGGCAATAAAACCAACAGCAGCAGAGATTGAGAAAGGAATACCTCGCAACCAAAGCGCAAGTATCCCACCTGTTAGAGCTAACGGAACGCCGGTAAATACCACTAATGCTTCCCGAACAGAGCCCAGAGCGGTGAAGAGAAGAAGCAAAATTAGTAAAAAACAGATTGGCACTACCACGGAAAGTCGCTTTTTTGCTGCTACGAGATTCTCGAACTGCCCTCCCCATACTAGCCATGAACCGGCTGGTAACTTTACCTCTGTCTCGACTTTCCGCTGAGCTTCATCTACGAAACTTCCTAGGTCACGTCCTCTTATGTTGGCTTGGACAACTATCCTGCGCTTTCCATTTTCTCTGCTAATTTGATTAGGACCATCCTCTACTCGAAGTTCGGCAATCGATTGAAGTGGTACATATGACGGTGCTGTGCTTACTGCCAAATTCTCTGTTCCAAGCCCGTCGTCATCTACAGAATCGAATCTTTTGTGCCCTCCTCCCATGATCGGAATTGGGAGCGCTTCTAGAGATTGTATATCCTTTCTCACAGAATCGGCTAGTCGAACCACTAAATCAAAGCGGCGGTCTCCCTGAAAGATAAATCCGGCTTCCTGCCCTCCTATAGCCGCAGCGATCTCTTCATGAACATCACGAGCGTCAATTCCAAGACGTGAAATCTTCTTTTGGTCAATAACAATGTCAAGGGTCGGAAGACCTGTCACTTGCTCGACTTTGACATCTGCTGCGCCTGGAATAGTTTGTAAAAGTTCTGCAATCGAGTTTGCAACGGGAAGGATATTTTCAAACTCTTCACCAAATACCTTTACGGCAACATCTCCTCTGACTCCAGAAATAAGTTCATTGAAGCGCATTTGAATAGGTTGAGTGAACTCATAGTTATTACCTGGAAGTTTCATAACTTCTTCTTGAATCTCTTCAACTAGTTCTAGCTTTGTCTTGGAAGGGTCTGGCCAATTTTCTTTCGGTTCAAGAATTAAAAATGTGTCAGACACGTTAGGAGGCATTGGGTCGGAGGCTACTTCAGCTGTTCCGGTTTTCGAGAACGCTACTTTGATTTCAGAAAACTTTCGTAGCGCATTCTCTACTTTAAATTGCATTTCCTGAGACTGAGAGAGAGACGTACTCGGAATTCTCATTGCGTGCATGGCGATATCCCCCTCGTCTAAAGCGGGAACAAATACTTGCCCG
>CAYGNZ010000475.1:0-301 GCA_964351345.1 uncultured Bdellovibrionales bacterium
ACTTTATAATGGGAGCAGTATATACTGGCCGGCAACTCTTCCGCTTCTTTCGGGAATGACGCTGGGCTCCTACCTCGGCGCAAGATACGCCCTCAGAATTGGCGATCATAAATTGAGGATACTATTTTTGATCTTGGTGCTCATCTCTAGCCTCAAACTTTTGCTTACCTAAAGCACTATAAACGCTACTTTTTATTATTCGGCATCGAGACGCCGTTCCGCACCATAACAAGTATGCCAAAAAAGCTCTTTTATTTGACCATCCGAGAAGATGCCTAACTCGCTCATTCCCTAGAGATTC